>DPSW01000009.1:0-1471 GCA_003527145.1 Clostridiaceae bacterium
AATTCTCCGTCTCCGGCTATGGATCGCACATATACGCTCTTGTATTTTTCATAATAATCATACTTGTATTTTATGCCGCGCTTATCCATTTCTCTCTTAGTCAAGGTCCAAACTGTATCCCCTGATTGGAGTTCTACTTTTGCAGGACTAATAACATATCCTTTATTTATGGTTTCTTTATCTATGGATAAAGTTATATATTTTTTTGTGGGAGTTGGGTTTACAGGCCCCCCCGGTTCGGTCTTCGGTTCATATATCAGCTTATAGCTTATATCCGATTTGTTTCCTGCTACATCAGCAGCCTCTATTGTTATGATGTTTTGTCCTTCGATAAGAGTAACTGTGTATCTGCCATCCGTTCCGGTTATTACTTCTCCCCTTAATTTGACAACAGGAATAATATTTTTACCGGCATTGTCTTTCGCCGTTACTTTAAAGCTTAATTCTTTTTCCGTTACTTTTTGATTATTAGCCAATCCTTCTACTGTTATTATGGGCTTTTTTGTATCCGGTTTTTGTATTCCCACATCAGCCATGTCATATAAGCTGCTTTTTTTGTTTACAAATCTATCATAAGCGACGAGAGCATAAGTTCCCTGATCAGTAGCCATGCCATCTATTACTCCCGGTTCCGCACCGCCATTTCCTGTGCCTCCAGGTTTTATGTGGTAGAATCCGCCTTCCGGAACTGCAAATGTCATTAAGGCATCTATAGCTGAATGTCCATTTTTGATAAACCTCTCGTCAGTGTGAGGATTTATTCCCAGACCCGTCAAAGCTACAACAACTTGGGCAATGCTTTCGGAATTCACACTTCCCCAGCTTGCAAAACCTCCATCTTCTTTTTGAGCTTTTGACAGCCAATCAAGAGCTCTGTCAACGGCAGTCTTTACCGCAGTTTCTTTTTCATAATACGGCGTCAGTCCCTGTATTGCNNATTGCCGTTATATCCGGATCCGGAGCAGAAGGCTTATCGCCTAATGCCCAGCCTCCGCCCTTAATCTCTCGGGCTAAAATATAATCAATAAGCTTTTCTCTTGTAGTTTGCTCTTCTGTTTCTTCTGCTTTAGGTATATCATAATTGTGAGCATCAAATGCTATAAGTGCAAAGATTGGGCCGTTGATACCCTGCCTAATAACATAATTATAATCAGCAAGAGCCTTACTGATATCATAACCGGCAACATTGGTAATATCTCTGCCTATGGATGTAAGCCCCAAGATTAATCTGGAGTGTTCGGTGCCTTTGCTTTTATCAAGCCTGCCTTCAGGTTTATTATTATCTTCATCAGCCATCATTAATTTTTTTACTTCATTGACTACATTATTATAATAGATATTATAATAGCCTTCAGGCACAGAGTAGTTTGCTCTTGCCAGAGAAAGGACAGACCATTCTCCGCCGCCCGTTCCAAAGGTCGGATCTTGTGTGTTTTTAAGAATATAAGCAAGATTTTTATCTAGCTGTTCT
>DPSW01000009.1:1528-7212 GCA_003527145.1 Clostridiaceae bacterium
GCTTTGGGATAAAGCTTCCTCTGATTTTTCTATTTGGTCTTTGCGATAATCAGCATGACCGCATATACCGCTAAACATGCTGAATAACATAGATAAAACTAAAATCAGCGACAAGTATTTTTTAGTCCTTTTAATTATTTCTCCCATCCTTTAACCCTCCCATTTTCAAATTACATTTAATCAAAATAAAAAAACTGCAGGAACCGGTAATCTATCTTTACGGCACCTCCAGTTTTCTGGTCAGTACATAAGCTTTAGAGCTTTATGNNACCATCCTGAACTATGATCTTTATCTCTCCAAATTCTGTTTCCCTAAGCAGCTTTATCAATTTCTCTTCCTTCTCGCTAAGCTGTATTTTCTTATCAGTCCCCACCTTAACACCCCCTATTTCAGAGATTAGAGCGCATCCCTTAAAACATAAAAATCCCGCCTCTAAAATATAAAGGCAGGATTTAAAATATCCAAACAAATAAAAGCATTAAAACAGCACTATAAATTTGCCGTATATGCTATGTGTTTTATTCATACTCCTCCCACCCGAGGCTTATTGACATAAGAATATAGGCAGGTCTCCTGACTTAAGATTCATCCTCTGCTTAACCTTCCCACAATTGACTGCGGTGGCATATAAAGCATTGTCGTCTATTACAGTAGAGGCAGCTGTACCGGGTTTTCACCGGTTTCCCTATTAATAGCGATAAGCTAACCATATATTCAAATATTTAATTTGATTATATTATACTATACTATAACAGCCATTGTCTACCAATTATTTAATTATGCGATTCATTAAGCTTCAGCAATAAAAGTAAATTTCCTTATAAGTATTATCGGGTTTAGTTATGAAGTCATATTATCCAAGCTTATAGGGCGGAGGGAACAGAATTATTCCCTCATATTTATCAGGCATTAACATCGATCTTATTAGCTGCCCTAAAGTTAAAATCCCCTGTAAGTGCAGCACAGGCTTTTTTGAAGTTTTTGCTTCAGTAAGCCGATTTTTTCAGTGCCGGAACCGTACTTAACGCCCTCAGCACTTCTGCAATTCTGGATCACATAGTTTGATGCTATGTGAAAATCCGAAATAATGCTTAAGACATCCTCTGACTCAAGCTCAGGGCACAGCGTTGTTCTAAACTCATATTGAAGTCCGCTCTCTTTGATTATTTCCACGCTTTCTTTGATTAAAGCGAGATTTAGATCTTTGGTCCTGCAAATGCTGACATATTTGCACAGCGGAGCTTTCAAATCCATTGCAATATAATCCAAAAGCCGATGCCGGATCAGCGACTTTAATGCATCGGGGTCTGTTCCGTTGGTATCCAGCTTTACACGCAAGCCTCTTGATTTCAGTTTTTTTGCAAAATCATTTATATCTCTTTGCAACATAGGCTCCCCTCCGCTTATCACCACAGCGCCGATCATTCCTTTTCTTTTTGAGAGCCAATGAAATACTTCCTCTGTCGCTACCTCTCCTGTACCATTACCTCTGCCTATCAGGCCCGCATTATGGCAGTAGCTGCAATTCAAATTGCAGCCTTGTGTAAATACCACAGAAGCGATCTCTCCCGGATAATCAACAAAAGATGTTTTGATAAACCCGCTTATATTCATTAGACCACCTCGGAAATACTGAATTTCTTTCTCTGTCTATACTCTTCCTTTTTACCGAGATTATAGTTTTTAACAGGCCTTAAATAACCTGTGACCCTTGACCAAACCTCTGTCTCTTCTCCGCATTCAGGGCAATTGTAATGCTCACCCTTAATATATCCATGAGCGCCGCATATGCTGAAGGTAGGCGTAACGGAAATATAGGGGATGCTGTAGTTTTCAAATACCCTTTTTATTAGCTGCTTGCACACCGTTACGTCCTCTATGGCTTCTCCAAGGTATAAATGCTGTACTGTTCCACCTGTATAAAGAATTTGCAGCTTATCTTGATGATCCATAACCTCAAACATGTCATCCGTATGGTCTACCGGAAGCTGAGTTGAATTTGTATAATAGGGTATATCCCTTCCTGCCGTGATGATATCCCTGTATTTATTCTTGTCCAGCATTGCCAGCCGATAAGAGGTCCCCTCTGCCGGCGTTGCTTCAAGGTTATACACATTGCCGGTTTCGTCCTGGAATTCAAGGAGAAGCTCCCTGAGGAAATTCATCACCTCCAATGAAAAGGCTTTGCCTTCCTCCGAGGCTATATCCTTTCCCATGAAGTTAATAAGGGCTTCATTCATTCCAAGGATTCCTATGGTGCTGAAGTGATTGTGCCAATACCTTCCAAATCTCTGCTTTACATTTCTCAAATAATAGGCAGAGTATGGATATAGCCCTTTTTCCGTTTGCTGTTCAATTATCTTTCTTTTTATTTCAAGAGAAGTGCGGCCAATCTCGGCACTTCTTCTAAGACTGGATAAAAACTCTTCTTTAGTTTTGGACAGATAGCCGATACGCGGCAAATTGATTGTGAAAACTCCGATGGAGCCTGTCAATGGATTGCTTCCAAAAAGCCCGCCCCCCCGTTTCTTTAATTCTCTCGTATTAAGTCTCAAACGGCAACACATAGATACTGCATCTTCAGGTGAAAGGTCAGAATTTATGTAATTAGCGAAATATGGTATGCCATATTTGCATGTAATCCGCATAAATGCGTCCACTACAGGGCTTTGCCAATCAAAATCCTTTGTTATGTTTATTGTGGGTATCGGGAAAGTAAATACACGCCCCTTTGCATCGCCTTCCAGCATGACCTCGCAAAAGGCTAAATTAAACATATCCATTTCCTTCTGGAAATCGCCATATTTATCATCGGTGTATTTTCCTCCCAAAATCACAGCCTCATCCTTTAATGTTGATGGAACCCGTATATCGAAGGTAAGATTGGAAAAGGGACATTGAAAGCCAACCCTTGTTGGCACATTGATATTAAATATGAACTCCTGGAGGCACTGTTTAACTTGTTTATAGCTCAAATTATCGTAGCGTATAAATGGAGCACAGTATGTGTCAAAGCTTGACCAGGCCTGTGCTCCTGCGGTTTCTCCCTGGGTTGTAAAGGTGGAGTTTACTATTTGCCCGAGAAAAGAGCGCAAATGCCTGGCCGGACCGCTTTCCACCTTACCCGGAACTCCGCCAAAGCCATCCATCAATAGCTGGCGCAAATCCCAACCGGCACAGTAAGGACCAAAAAAGCCGAGGTCGTGAATATGGCAGTCACCGCTTTCATGAGCCTTCCTTACTTCCTCCGGATATACCTCGTAAAGCCAGTACTTTTTCGTAAATACATCCCTGACATAATTATTTAGGCCATTGACGCTCTTCTGTGAATTGGCGTTTTCATTTATTTGCCAATCCTTGCCCGACAGGTAGTCGGAAAACATTTCAATTGTCGCACCGATTAAAGCATCCATTTCTCTGGCGCTTTTCCTTTTTTGCCTATACAGTATGTATGCTTTTGCAGTTCGAGCATGCCCATTTTCAATGAGCACCTTTTCAACAANNTGTTTTATTTATATATTTGCTTTCAAGCTTTTTTACAACCTGCTTTGCCAGTTCTTCCGCCAATTGAAGGTCTTTGCCTCCACAGGCCACTGCAGCTTTAAAAATCGCACGGGATATCTTCTCCGGATCAAAGGCTTCACGCCTACCATCCCTTTTTACAACTTCAGAAATCATAATAGCCTCCTGTTTAAAAATAATAAACCCTTTGCAAAAAAGCAAAGGGAGTCAACCGTAAAAGCACCCCCTATCACTCGTAGAGTTAATGGTACATCCGCAAAGGCAGGTCTTCTGACTACGGGTCATCAATGCATCATGCCTTCCCGAAATATTCAGTGGCATATACAATGAAGCATTTCNNCGGCGGGACCGTACAGGATTTTCACCTGTTTCCCTTTTAAGCCGTACCCTAGGTACAAGCACCTTGCTAGCACAATATTTAGTTATTAATATAGTAACATATACCATATATTGTGTCAATCAGTTTGATGAGCTAAGATAGCGTCAATTTATATTTTACTAAATTTAGCTGTTAATCTCTTCTAAAAATTCCTTCCCGTATCTCTCAAGCTTGACCTGTCCAACACCGTTTACTTGTAAAAACTCGTCACTATTTTTGGGCATTTTGATACACATATCCCTAAGAGCAGCATCTGCAAAAACTATATATGCCGGTACTTGCTGATCTTGAGCAATTTTGCTTCGGAGCAATCGTAATCTCTCAAACAGCTCTTCATTTATGTTTGTATTTAATTGTTCTGTCTTAGTTTTGGCTTTGGCAGGTTTGTCCTCATCTTTATAATGCTTTTGCACCTTCATGCTAATTCTGCAATCGCCAAAAAGGACTTCCACTGCCTTATGTGTAAGCTGAACTACAGGATATTCACTGTTCGTTATCTCCAAATATCCCTGCAATACAAGAAAATTTATAACATCCCTGATCCTGCTCTCGGAAACACTAGACATTACCCCATAGGTTGATATATTATTAAGGCTGTTATTTATAATTCTTTGATTTTTGCTGCCTCTCAATATATCAACAATCATTCTTATACCAAAACGCTGCCCAACTCTTTTTATACAAGACATTATCTTTTGAGCCTCAATAGTAACGTCTTCCTCTTCAAAATTTGTGTTGCAATTTGAGCAATTCCCACAATAATTTGATGCTTTTTCTCCAAAATAGTTTAGTATATATTCCCTCAGGCAATCATTAGTATGACAGTAAAATGTCATTATTTTTAATAATTCCCGGTCTTTTTCTTTTATAGCTTCAATTGTCTCTTTATCCAAGTCCTCATTGCCATTAGAATTATCTATTAGTAATTGGTTTATGACTACGTCTTGTCCGCCATAAAAAAGCAAGCATTCCGCAGGTTCTCCATCCCTTCCTGCTCTGCCGGCTTCTTGACAGTAGCTTTCAATATTCTTGGGCATATTGTAGTGAATTATATAGGAAATATTAGATTTATCAATGCCCATACCAAAAGCATTTGTAGCCACCATTATATTGGATTTGTCATATATAAATGAATCCTGATTATCTCTCCTATTCTCTTCCGAGAGGCCGGCATGATATGGTACCGCAGCAAAACCTGATTTGATGAGATTTCTACATACCTCATCAACAGTTTTTCTGGTTGAGCAATATACAATGCCGCATTTGGTTTTATTTCTTTCAATATAATCCTTTAATGCAGCAAACTTATCCTTAGGCTTTTGCACGGAAAAAAATAAATTTTTCCTGTCAAAGCCTGTTGTTAATACATATGGTTCTTTTAGATTAAGCTTATCTATAACATCTTCTCTAACCTGTGGAGTAGCCGTTGCGGTAAATGCTGCTAAAACCGGCCTATCTGCAAGTCTGTTTATGAATTGAGGTATTATAAGATAGCTTGGTCTAAAATCCTGACCCCATTGTGAAACGCAGTGGGCCTCATCAATGGTAACCATTGAAATTTTTGCATTTTGTGCAAAATCAATAAATTCTTCTGTAGTCAGCCTTTCCGGTGCCACATAAATTATCTTATACCTGCCATCTTTTGCATTTTGCAGAGCTTTAATATATTGACTATGATTTAGAGAACTGTTTATGTATGCAGCACTTATGCCGGCTTGAGTAAGAGAACCAACCTGATCCTTCATCAGGGAAATCAAAGGAGAAACGACAAGGGTTATACCA
>DPSW01000009.1:7229-8565 GCA_003527145.1 Clostridiaceae bacterium
ATAAGCCCTTCTTGCCCTATTCTGAAAGAAGTAAATCCAAAATAATCTTTTAAAACATTTAACTTTTTCATATAAACTCCTAGATTCTTTTTTCAATAATCATCTTTATGTTATCATATTTAATAGTTTTCTTCACTGCTCTATATTTGAAAATAGGAGGTACACTGCCGCACCGCTTCTGCTAATTGCTCTCCTTCCAATTCTTCAAGCTTGTAATATCTGGCTCCCAATGCCTGGGCAATGTCTTTTGCAATCTCTAATTTTATAAAATCCTGCTCTGTATCTACTACAATGGAGCGTATGCCTTCCATTTGAATTTTATTTGCAACTTCCAATGCTTCATCTAGCGGTTCTCCCCCATTGATTGCTGCATTAGTTCTCCCGTCTGACACCAGCACTATTATAGGCAGCATATCCGGATTCTTTTTTTGAGCTATTTTTATCATTTCATATCCCTTCAAAAGGCCTGCGGAGAGAGGAGTTTTGCCTCCTGTAGGCAAAGCCTTAAGATGTTTTTCAGCCATATCCACACTGCGTGTAATATTCAGCAGCACCTCCGCTTCTTTTTTCCGGAATGCTATGAGTCCTACCTTATCTCTTTTTTGATATGCATCCGTAAGCAAAGATACTACAGCTCCTTTGACAGCAGACATTCTCTTTTTAGCTCCCATAGAACCGCTGGCATCAACTATAAAAATTATTGTACTGCCGGTACGCTTTTCTCTCACCTTTTCACGAAAATCGCTGCTTTCAATTGTTACTGCAAGTCCGTTTTATCTCTGATTGACTGATATGGCGCCGCTGCCCTCAATGTAGCATCAAAGGCTATATCCTGCAGCTTGTCTTTAGGTGCTTTATACCTTATATATTGACCCTTTTTGGTATCGGTTTTGGTTCTAATCCTTTTACCTTCGCCTTTTCGTTTCTTGCGATCCATCATTCTTATATCTAAATTTCTCACAATGAAGGTTCTTCCTATATCATCTAACTGATCAATGCTCATATCGTCATCTTCTTTTTTGTCTTCATCCTCATGGTCTTTGTTTTCTTGCTGCTCCGGCTCCATGGGATTGGTGTTCTCCTGTTGATTGGACTCCTGCTTTTCAGGCTGCTCAAGTTGTTCGAGCGGCTTCTCATTGTCATCTTCTTGGTCTTCCATTTGTGGAGGCTCCGACGGCAGCTCCTGTTCCATGGGTTTTTCCCTCTTTCTATGGGGTAATGCATATTCAGCAGCTTCTTTTATATGCCCTATTGCTATGTTGCTTCTTTTTTCGTAAGCCGCCATAGCCTTTGCAGTTTCAACAATTACCAGCTCCTCCCTATGCCCGGCACAGTT
>DPSW01000204.1 GCA_003527145.1 Clostridiaceae bacterium
AGGAATACAAGATGCAGCCAAATATGTTGATGTGGTGACCACCGGAACCTTTGGCCCTATGTGTTCTTCCGGAGCCTTCATAAACTTCGGCCATTCAGACCCGCCAATAAGGATGACTAAGATTTTGCTCAACAATGTCAATGCATACGGCGGCCTTGCTGCAGTAGATTCATATATAGGGGCCACTGAGCCCTCACAGGATCTGGGCATCGAATACGGAGGAGCCCATATCATATGCGATCTGATAGATGGTAAGCCTGTGCATCTTAAGGCCTATTCCCCGGGGACAGATTGCTATCCCAGGAAGGAGATAGACACCTATATTACCAAGGATTTAATAAATGAAGCCTNNAATACTTCCGACAGGCTCCTTCACACATATATGGGAGTGCTGAAGCCCCATATGGAGAATATAAATTACTCTACTTCCGGGGAATTGAGCCCTTTATTGAATGATCCCTACCTGAGGACCATAGGCATAGGGACAAAAATATTTCTGGCAGGCGCTGCAGGATATGTCTCCTGGCAAGGTACACAATTTGTCACCGAAAAACCCAGGGGAGAAAACGGCATACCGTTATCACCAGCTTGCACCCTTGCGGTCACAGGTGATTTGAAGAAGATGAGCACAGAATATATCAAGCCTGCGGTTTTTGAAAAATACGGCACCTCCCTGTTCGTAGGCATAGGAATACCTATACCCGTTCTCGACGAGGATCTGCTCCATAACCTGTCGGTGCAAAACAAGGATATATATACAAATATTGTGGACTACAGCGTGCCCCGTCTTAACAAGCCCGTCCTCGGCAAATGCAGCTACGGTGAATTGAGAAGCGGAGAATTGGTCCTCGACGGCAATACAATAAAAACCGCACCCCTTTCCAGCCTTTATAAGGCGAGAAAGATTGCCCTGGAGCTCAAAAGATGGGTGGCAGAGGAAGGCTTCACACTTCAGGAGCCCATAGAAGCTTTCCCAAAAGTTTCAACCCTTAATTCATTGAAGGAAAGTGTTGATGGAGGGATATAATGAACAAGATATATAAATAAAGAAAAATGCGTACATTGCGGAGCCTGTACCGCAGCATGCGGCTCCGATTCGCTCCGGATGGAAGGCAAGGATTGCACCCTGTCCTTTGATAAGGACCGCTGCGCAGGCTGTGAAAGCTGCATAAAGGCTTGCCCCTTGAGAGCCATTACGATAGATATGGCCATCAGGTGGCTTTATGTATGAAGAACGGTTTTACAGAGAAATAATGAAATCCAGGGATCTGCTCTGCTTTAATGTGACCGAAGGCGAATCGGACCTTCAGATTTTTGCTAAGGATAATCTGGAGAAAGAAACCAGGAGGGCTTTAATAAAATGCAGAAGCCAGCTTCATGAATATATTCGTAAGAATCCGCATTTTCTTACGAGCCTTGATTCCATTAAACCTCAAAAAAACAGTCCCGAAATAGTAAAGCAAATGTGCCGCGCAGCAGAGTCTGCAAAGGTGGGGCCTATGGCGGCAGTGGCAGGAGCCGTATCCAAATATGTAGGGCTTTCCCTCCTGAAGCATACCGAGGAGATAATCATTGAAAATGGGGGAGATATATTTCTTAAGACCAGGATAGACAGAAGGATTTCCATATACGCAGGAAGCTCTCCCTTTTCAAACAAGATTGCCCTCCTAATACCCGGCAGTGATGAAGAATTGGGCATCTGTACCTCCAGCGGCACTGTAGGCCACTCCCTAAGCTTCGGCAAAGCCGATGCGGCAGTGATACTTGCAAGGGATGCAGTGCTGGCAGATGCTGCCGCTACTGCTGCAGGCAATGCGGTAAAAGACCAAAAGGATATAGAAAAGGGGATAGAAACAGCCATGTCTATTCCCGGAGTGGAAGGCGTCCTCATAATAGTGGGAGATAAAATGGGCGCCTTCGGCAATATAAATCTGATCAAACCTTGAAAGGAGAACTGGAAATGAAAATAAAAGAATTATTCAATAAAAGCCCGGTAATATCCCTGGAGATATTTCCTCCAAAGCCCGAGGCTTCCATAGATACAGTCCTCAACACCATAGATGCATTATCCGATCTGAAGCCCGATTTTATCAGCGTCACCTACGGAGCGGGAGGCAGCAGCAAATCCCACACGGTACAGATCGCAGATATCATAAAGAACAAATACGGCATTGAAGCCCTTGCCCATTTGACCTGCATAAGCTCTACAAAAAAAGAAGTGGAGGATATTCTGACAAGACTGCGCAGCTCCAGTATAGAAAATGTGCTTGCACTAAGAGGAGACAGACCCCAAAATGACACTTGCATTTCAGAAGAAGCCCAATACGAGTATGCAAGGGATCTCATAGCCCATATACGGAATTTCGGAGGATTCTCCATAGGAGCTGCCTGCTATCCCGAGGTCCATATAGAAGCCGGGGATAGCCTCTCAGACCTGCGCAGCCTGAAGGCCAAGGTCAAATCCGGAGCGGATTTCCTCATAACCCAGCTGTTTTTGGACAATAATTTTTTCTATGATTTTAAAGAAAAGCTGGATTTGATAGAGGTCAATATACCTGTATCCGCAGGCATCATGCCCGTAATAAACAAAAAGCAGATAGAGAGGATAACAGGACTTTGCGGCGCCAGCATACCTGCCAAGTTCAAACGCATACTCGATAAATATGAAAACAACCCGGAAGCCCTGAAGGAGGCGGGCATAGCCTATGCAACGGAACAGATCATAGACTTGCTTTCTTCGGGTGTGGACGGGATACATCTATATACGATGAACAAGCCTGAGGTGGCAAGAAAAATCATTGGCCAGATATCAAATATAAGGAGCTATTTGGGCAATAACATTAAGTATGCTTAAGTAGAATTGAAAACCTTTATAAAGTCTGGAACTCCACGCTCTTGTATATCCCGTTATTTAGCAAATCATGATTCCCACACAACAAGAAAGGCTTCTATGCTAGGTATTCCGAAAATCAACGAAGCCTTTCTTGAAATGTAATTAAAAATTATGCTTTTTCATGCAAAGATTCAGTATTTTTTATTTTTCATCTAAATTCCAAATATCAGGAAGTCTTTCCTCTTGTTCCATTGGTTTCAATTCCCGTTGTTTTTCAAAATATACACTATCTCGCTGATAGAATACAGGGCCGCCATAATTTCTATTTAATATAATAGGTACATCATCTATACCGTTTTGTTTCATTCGCTCAATAATCTTTAATTTAATATCTGTATGTTCTACAGGTGTAATAGTGATGCATAAGCCGTCAATAATTCTTTCAAACTTACCAAAAGGCATACCAATAGCCATTTCATATTCTTTCATACCTGCCGAACGTGGTCCCGCACATAACACAGACATACTGATGTCATTAGTTTCATATGGTTCTGCGGTACATTCGGCACAAATCGCCTGATTACCAATCATTTTGAATGTACTGTGAGTTCCAAAAAAATGTGTATATCCCTGAACCAAACGCATAATATTGCGTGGATTCGATACAATGATTACTACATCCGGAGCTTCTGTAAACTCTTCAACAGGCATAACTTGGACACCATATGCCCTGTGCTTACAAATCGAAATATGATTGCTTACTTCTTTGGATGTTGTCAAATCAGTATAAAGCCCTCTATTCTGGAAAAAGCGTCCAGAAGTATAAAACTCATCAAGAGCCACAATTCCTAAAGCTCTTGCCCCTCCAAAACAACCGAAATTAGAAAAGTCAGCTTTAAGCTTTTTCCCATGTGCGGCATGAACAACCATAGCACAATAAGACTTTTGGGATTGAAGCTGAGGTGCATTTGCCATTTCAAACTCTTTCTGAGTAAATAAAAATTTTATTCCAACAATAGAACGTTCAAATTCCAGTGCACAATTTGCTTTAATAACTGCTCGCCTTACCGCATTCTGATCAAACATCATACAACTCTCCTATTAGTTTATTTGAAATATTTATCAATTTCGGAGTACAAAATAAAAGTCCCGCCAAATGCTTCATTAAACGTTTTGTAACAGGCTTCAGTCTGCATTTTTTCCATAGTTAATTTTACCCAATCTGCATTCTCGTCTTCACTTCTCACTATTAATCCCTGTGGTGTCATATTTTCTTTTTTGCTGATTGCCATATGAGAGCTTGGATCTAATTTACCCGAATCACGAACAATAACTGCAGAGGCAATAACGGCATCGACATCATCAATTGAGCTCATAGTAGTAGTTAGCTCTGTGGGAATTATTTCAATATTCCTAGCATTTTCAACGATATCTAAAAAAGAATAAAAATTGTTCTCAGAAGGCTTATCACTAAGCTTAATTAAGCCGGTGTCTTCCAGCATGGTCAAGCATCCATCGATATTGGCTAAGCCTTGAGCAATAATAATTTTCGCTCCATTGGGAAATTCTTCAGGAGACTTCCATTTAGTAGAGTAAAGACCGCTGTAAGAATAATAATACGGCATCGGCATTGTCAGATTTGCTTTATTTGTATCATTAAAGGTTTTCATCCATTTTAAGCTATTGCAGAATAAACCATCTATATCTCCTGCATTTAATGCTTCTGCAGGAAGATTGTTACCATCGAAAACAACAACCTCCACTTCAACTCCAGTCCCCTCTAACGCAGTTTTCATCAAATCTGCAGCAGGTTCGGTAGCAGAAACGCAACCAATTTTTACAGTTTTCTTTTCCGCCGGCTTATTTGCTTCTGCAATTTCTCCATTAGACGGGACATCAGGCGATTCTGCCGGTTTAACTTGGCATGCTGACATAGATAATGCTAATACGCAAACCAATAAAAGAGATAATAACTTTTTAATTTTTCCCATTTTTATCTTCCTCACTTCTTAAGAATTTTGATTCAATTATTTAAGTTAAAATGAAATAAAACTTGCTATTTTATACTATGCTTGTATAAATAATCACCAAACAGCTGAATCGCTTGAATCATGACTAATAATAAAATTACGCCGGTATATAGAACGGAATAATTAAAGCTATAAAAACCATAATTGAGTGCGACAGAACCTAACCCGCCTGCTCCAACAGCACCTGCCATTGTAGTAGACTTTAGGAAATTAATTGCACATAAAGTGGACCCGTTGATAACACTTGGAATTGCTTCTCTCAGCATGACTTTCAAAACAATTTGTAAATCACTGGCCCCGCAAGCTTTAGCAGCTTCTATCAGTTGTGGGTCAACATCTAAAAGCGCATTTTCAATAATACGCGCCATAAAAGGTGCTCCTCCAACGGTTAAAGGAAAAATTGCAGCAGCTTCTCCAATCATTGTTCCCATTACTAAGCGTGTCACCGGAGCAATCGCTACAATCAAAACTATAAAGGGAAAGCTTCTCACTGTATTAACAATAAACGATAGAGTGCTATGGACCCATTTACATGGCCTAAGCCCTTTAGTCGGATTCGTCATCACCAATATAATCGCTATGATAAAGCTCAGAATGGTAGCTAAAATCATAGAAATAGACATCATACGGATGGTAGCAACAATGGCCGGCCACATTAGCCGATTAAATTTTTGCAGCCAATTTATCCAAAATTCACTATTCACATTAGCTACTCTCCTTTAAAGCCGATTCATTTAAGCAACTGCAAATGACTCCATATTCTTTTAATTTCTGAGTCAAATCTACCGAATCTGAATCTGACACGTCAATAATGCTCGATTGTATAGTTACCTCATTTACTCGTTCCATCGAAGCACTAATAATGCTGAAATCAATATTCAAGCTTCGTGCCACTTTTGCCAATACCGGCTGATTAGCTAACTCACCAGAAGATATAACCTTTAATCGTGTTGTCCCTTTTGGTTTAGGTGCTTTATTATTTTCTTCTCCAATAAGATTTTTCAACGCAAGCGGTTCCTCGAGAAAAATTTGTTCAACAGTGCCGCTTGCAGCAATCCGGCCATTCTCTATGATTGAAAGGCTGTGACATATAGAACGGATAACAGCCATCTGATGAGCTACTATGATAATGGTAATATTCATCTGCTCATTAATTTGCTTTAAGAGATTTAAAAATGATGCTGCCGTATTTGGGTCAAGCGCAGAAGTTGCCTCATCGCAAAGTAAAAGCTTAGGACTCATAGCCAAAGCTCGGGCAATGGCAACTCGTTGCTTTTGTCCGCCGGAAAGCTGACTTGGGTAAGCATTTAGCTTGTCTGATATCCCAACCATTTCTGCTAATTCTTTTACTCTTCTATCTATATATGATTTTTTATACCTCCAGCACTCCATCGGAAACGCAATATTACGATATGTAGTAAGTTGTCCCAAAAGCGAAAAGTTCTGGAATATCATTCCAATATCTTTCCTGAAAATCCGAATCTGTTTCCCTTTTAATTCACAAACTTCTATTCCATCTATACACAAGCTGCCTTCATCATAGGTTTCTAACCCATTGATGCACCGCAAAAGCGTTGATTTTCCAGCACCACTGCGTCCAGCTAGGCCATAAATTTGCCCTGTCTCAACTGTTAAATCGATTCCCCTAAGTACATTTAATCCTTCAAAATGTTTATGCAAATTTACAATTTTGATCACGCAGGCTGCCCCCTAATAACTTTAAGTCAAACTTTTTTTGAAATTACATACACAACCCATTTTGCATATTAAATATATCATCTCACCATTTAATATACAAATTTATATAATCTATCTAATGCTAAACTCATATAGATTATGTCTATTTTAAAGGTTTTTTGATTTTTCTTGTCTGATTTTGTCTGATTTTATAATAAAATCAAATTAAATATGCTTAAGGAGAATTGAAAACCTTTATCTTTCCATATGGTTTGTTTACATTATAAAGATTTCTATGTATACTTTTATTGTATGGTTTGAACGAAGCTTCATTGCTATGAATTGCTTTTGTTTAACGTTGTGCGGGCACCGCATGTTAATAGTGATAAATTTTAGAGGTGATCATTCTTGAAAATAGGAAAAGTGCCTCCCGAGATATTGAAGAGCTCTGTTTATCCATATCTGGGGAGTATGAGAAAAGAAGTGCTGGTTCACTCCGGCTTTGGTGAGGATTGCAGCATTATCGACTTTGGTGAAAATGTGGCTGTGGCTTCCACCGATCCCATAACCGGCGCCAATAAAAACAGCGGATATCTTTCGGTCTTCATTTCCTGCAACGATATAGCCGCCTGCGGAGCAAACCCTCTGGGGATACTGGTTACGTTGCTTCTGCCCGCCGGTGCCGACGAGCTTATGCTGAAGGATCTGATGGAGGGCATACACGATGCTTCCCGCCAGATAGGGATAGAGATATTGGGAGGACACAGCGAGATCACCGATGCGGTTATCAAGCCGGTGATCTCTGTGACTGCCCTGGGAATAGCAAAAAAGAACGAATATGTGACCTCTTCGGGAGCCAGGCCCGGTGATGATGTGATCGTTACCAAAGCTCTTGGCCTCGAAGGGACATCAATACTGGCATCAGACTATGAGGATATATTGAAAGCGGAGCTGTCACCTGAACTGCTGCATAAAGCTCAAAGCTTTATCAAAAAAATAGGAGCTGTTGAGGATGGGCTTGCCGCTGCCAAAGCAGGAGCCTCAGCTATGCATGACATAACCGAAGGCGGCTTCCTTGGGGCTGTTTATGAGATAGCCGAAGCTTCCGGAGTAGGAGTAAGGATAATAAAGGAGAAGCTCCCCATATTGCCCGAAACCAGAGCTATCTGCGACTTTTTCCGGATCGATCCCCTTGGGCTTATTTCCAGCGGTTCAATGCTCATATGCGCACCCAAAGGCGATGAAGTGCTGAAGGCCCTGGCAGCTAACGGCATCGATGCCTCTATAATAGGAAAGGTCACGAAAAAAGATAAGCTCCTGATCTCGGAGGATGACTGCATAGCCATCACACCGCCTGAGAGAGACGAGCTTTATGTCGCTTCAGAAAGAGCTGAAAAGCGTAAAAATATATGATAGCCTGCCGATATCTTTATATCTCCTTGACTATATTATACTTGTGTAATATAATATTTGTATAATATAAAATTGGAGGTGCCGCTATGTCTTTGAAGCACGGCCTTTTAGGCCTTCTGAGCTACGGCCGGATGACGGGATATGAGCTTGATAAGACGTTTAAAGATTCTCTCAACTTTTTCTGGCAGGCCCAGACAAGCCAGATCTATCGTGAACTCAACGCTATGGAAAAGCTTGGATGGCTCACATCGGAAATCGTGTTCCAAACCGATAAGCCAAACAAAAGGCAATATTCCATTACCGATATGGGGAAAGCGGAGCTGTACAAATGGCTGGATGAAAGCAGTCTGGACAGCGAGTTTCAAATCCGCAGCGCATTTTTAATGAAGCTTTTTTTCTCCGGCGAGAGAAATGTTGATGAAAATATCATGATGCTTGAAAATTATAAAAAAAGATGTATGGATGTCATGGAGGCTTTGGAAGGAACCGACGGCAATATAGAAGATTACCGCTCCTGCGCCAGCTCAAATCAACAAGCTCTTTACTGGGGGCTTACGGCTGCCTTCGGCAAATCTTATTTCAAAATGTGCCTTGATTGGGCAGACAGCGCAATCAAGCTGCTGGAGGGCTCACTATGAATATATTGGTGCTCAACGGCAGCCCCAGGGGTGATGAAAGCAACACTCTTAAATTGGCAAATGCATTTTTGGAGGGATTGAGTGAGGGCAGCGGCCACCGCATTGATATCATATCCATCCACAACTCCGATATCGAACATTGCCGCGGATGTTTTGCATGTTGGACCAAAACACCGGGCCGCTGCATCATAAAGGATGACATGGCAGAGCTTACGGAAAAGTATATAAACGCCGATGTCATCCTATGGAGCTTCCCTCTTTATTATTTGGGCATGCCTTCCAAGATCAAAGCCTTCCTGGATCGCTTGCTGCCTACCAACCTGCCTTTTATGGCTGTGTATGAGGACGGGACCAGCGGACACCCTCCCAGATACGACCTGTCACATCAACGCCATGTATTGATCTCAACCTGCGGCTTTTATTCCACAAAAAATAATTATGATGCTCTGCTCCGGCAGTTTGAAATAATGTTCGGAGAAAGGCTGACAAAAATCATCTGCCCTGAGGGAGAGCTGTTCCGGGTGCCGCAGCTTTCAGCAAGGACCGGCGATTATTTATCTTATGTCAAAAAAGCCGGAGAGGAATTTGCCCTGTACGGCAGTTTTTCAGAGGCTACGCAGAGCAAGCTGAAGGAGCTTTTATACCCTCCGGAGGTTTTTGTGGAGATGGCCGACGCCAGCTGGGATATAAAAGAATCCGCTCAGGGCAACAGGCCCCGGGACCCTTCCCACAGCTTCATGCGGCAGATGGCTGCCATTTACAACCCCCAGGGTTATGTGAAGGATATAGTCCTCGAAATGTTTTTTACCGACCTGGATAAGACCTATCAATTGTTATTGGGCAAGGAAAACTGTACTGTCATGACCGATGATTTTATACCATACACCACAAGGATTGAAACATCCTTTGAAATTTGGCGGCAAATCTCGGAGGGAAAGCTCAACGGCGCCGAAGCCATGATGAAAAAGCAGTACAGGGTTTTAGGTGAATTTGACACCATGCTGAAGATGGATGAATATTTCGGCGGAAAAAAGCCTGCCTTGAAGGCTCATAGTGAACCGGGAAAAACA
>DPSW01000207.1 GCA_003527145.1 Clostridiaceae bacterium
GAAGGAAATACTTATTTTATGGTGGAGGTTTTAAACAGCATAAAAGAAAATATTGATTACGATTTTATGACATCAAAGATGAAGGATTTTATCAAAACAAGATTTTTAAATATTACTGGTGACAAAAGAGATGTATTGAATGTTATATCATTATTCTTTGATGGAGTAAAAATTGATCTGCTAAAAGAGCTCACCAATATTAATGAAAGTCAAATTATAGATANNGAAGAATATTATTGAACAAAAGCTAATCGATAATGAGGTAATATTTAAATTTACACATCAAAAATTAAGGAAATATATATATGAAAACTTATCTATGATTAGGAGAAGGGTGCTTCATGAAAAAGCAGGTCAAGTATTGGAAAGAAATCTCAGAGGTGACCAAAGTGATGTTTTGCTTTATTCTAAAATAATATACAATTATGGGAAAAGTGAAAATCAGTTTAAGACCCTAGAGTATACTTTAAAAAACGCAAATNNCGAGCTTTATCCTAAGTGCAGCCTGCCTGCTTTTGAAAATGATAATATATTATATTTTACAAATCAAAAGATAATACCTTATTTTGAGAAACTTGAGGAGATGATAAATCGCCTTGAAATGCAAAGGTACAGCATAAATGAAATCTTAAGATTAAAAATTATGCTAAACCTTATGCGCGGTAGATATTTGATTAGAATGGGGCAGTATGATGAAGGAGTACCGTCAATAAAAAGAGTAATAGAGGATGCGGGAGAAGTCCAAAATTATGAGTTTTTATTGATGGGACACAGACAGATGATATATTATTGTATCCAAACAAATGATGTTGATTTGATGAAAAAAGAAATACAAACCTCTCTTGAGATAAGTGAAAAGATTGGAAATGATTATGAAAAAGCCACACTTCTAAGGCTTAAGGGATTAAACAAAATAATGAGCTTAGAATATGAGGAAGCGGATATGCTATTAAGAGAATCAATAATTCTTTTTGAAAGGCTAAATCAAAGACAAAGCATATACTCATTGAATATTGCCGCTGCTTATAATTATATGGGAGAAATAAAGAGATTAAATGTGGACTTTGAAGAAGCTATTAAATATTACGATAAGGCTATAGAGATATGCAAAAGAAAGGGTGTCATTAGAGGATTAGCTATTTTTTATACAAATGCAGGAAGATGCGCAATAGAAAACAATGACTATCAAAAAGGTGAAGGATATCTAAAGGATGCACTATATCTTTATAATAAGATAAATATATTAAGTGGAAGGGCAATTGCAGAGAGCTTAATGGCACTTATTAAGATAAGAAAAGAATGTTATGATGATGCTATTAAACTTTTAAAGGATGCAGAAAAACATGTAAATATTCAAAATAAAGCATTCGAGCTAGGCGTTTGTTCGAAGGTTCAGGCGGTAGTTAAGTATTATATGAAGGATAATCAAAAACTACGAGATGTTTTCTATTCCTATCTACAACAGGATATTCAATATTATTCCAATAAGGCTATAAAGTATTTTGATAAGATAAATGAAACCTATGAGACAGAGACTTTAAAATCTATGCTGGAGAAAGATTGTTAGCCTATCGATAAAAAAGCAGCAGAAAAAATTAACCACTGTGTTATAGGGAAAGATTTTAAATTCAATAGTTTTGTTGTATTGTGGCAGACAGCTTGGTGAAAGCTGTCTGCATTTTGCTATTATTATGCCACACCTAATTCCTTTTGCAGTGCCTGCGTATCCGCTAAATCCAACAAGCCCACATCTCTATAGTATATTGTCACCTATTCAAATGCTGTCCTTGAGTATCACTCTGACCCTAGGCTACAGTAAAGATAAAATATAAGTTGTTGCCGAAAAAGAACGGCAAGGTGTATTATGAAACCTTAGACAGCTGACTTACATATTGATCCAGTCGCTTTTACTCGTTGTCTGAGATTTCAAATCATCTCACGAACTCAAAAACATTCCCTCCACATTTATGTATCAGTTCATAGTCATGGGTAATAACAATAACAACTTTCCCTAAGGATTCCATCTCATGGAGATAATTGATCATTTTCATCATTTTGCCTTTGCAAAGACCACTTGTCGGCTCGTCTAAGACAATAATTGGCTTCTTCGATACCTTTGCTAGCCCAATTAAAAGCCTTTGTTTTTCCCCTCCTGATAGAATTTGGGGGTGAAAATCTTTTTTATCATATAAATCCAGCTCTGTTAGTACCTTTTTCTTTAGTTCATCATCGGAACTGACAATGGATATCTCCTGCCAAACCGACTCTGTGAACAGTTGATAATTTACATCTTGCATGACCATTGAAATAAACTCATAATTCTTCTTTATTCTTTTATTTTCCCAAAAGCTTCTTCCCGGCCCTTTTGACAAGCCGGATAATTTTTTAATAAATGTGGTTTTCCCAACTCCGTTTTCGCCAATAATAAAATTAATCCCGACTGGAAAAGAAATGCTCATATCCAGAATATGATGCTGATCATAATTCGCCAGAAATTTATCGCAATTTAATAAATCAGAGGTGTTTCGGTAATCATTTCCGCCAATCAGCCTTATGGTATTGCATGCTAAGCTGCTTAACTCCTGTTTTACGATTTCCCGAAATGATCTCAGCTCATATTGCTTTGCAATTTCATCGAGCNNCAAAACATTCATTTCTTTCTGATGAAGGATCGCAAGTTTACCCATGATATCTGCCAGATAGTATAATCTGTGTTCCGCAACGATGATGATTTTCCCCATAGCTTTCAATCCAAGGAGCATCTTTTTCAGCAATTCAATTGCTGCTTTATCCAAAGAAGCGGATGGCTCATCAAATATATATATATTGTTATCCATACACGCTGCACCGGTAATTGCAACAAGCTGTTTCTCTCCGCCCGAAAGTGTAAAGATGTTTTTATCCAACAAGCGGGCTGTATGAAGCTTTTCAGTATACTCTTCTATTATTTCTAAGATTTTATCTCTCGGTATATTTCTATTTTCCAAGGCAAATGCCAGTTCATCTGTCGTATTGATACAGTAAAACTGTGTCTTCGGATTTTGAAATACAGTAGAGACAAATCTACTTCTGTTTGAGATGCTTTTTTCAAGTATTGATTTGCCATCAAATTCTATATCTCCACTTATTTGAACCTCTCCAGCCTCCGTGATAACTCCATTTATCGCTTTCAACAAACTGCTTTTGCCGCAGCCGGATTGTCCTGTAACAACTACAATCTCACCTCTGCCAATTTCCAAATTGACTTTTTCAAAAATAGTTTTTTCTTTGTACTTGATTCCAAAATCTTTTATCTTAAGCATATTTCCCCCTTATATAAAATCCAATCAGCAGGAACATGAGCAAGAAAAAGATCGCATCGATTCCTTTGATCTTCGCAGCAGAAATACTGCTTCTGCGGATTCCAATCTCCATCCCCCTTGTAAGCGCAGAAATACCAACCTCATCAGCAGTACGTGTCAAACACATTAATAAAGGGACTGTTCTATATTCAAATAACTTCAAGGGATTGAAAATCAACCTTTTTGTTGTTAGCCCGTGTAAATACATTGCATCTTTAATCTGGCTGTAATCTTCTCGAACCGCATAGAAAAATCTCGCCATAACAGTCATTGGTATCACAATTTCGTCGGGAATTTTCATCTTTTTTAAAGAGTAAACCAAATCACTCATATCGGTTGATACCAAAGTATACTTTCCCATCAGTAGTCCAGGCAGCATCCTTAAAACCAACATGGCGATAAATAGAAACAATGACGCCAGCATCCCAGTTGCATTATACAAGAAATATTTTTGTATAATACTCGCTACAAGAATCAGCACCCCCCCTTTTAGTGCTTCTTTGTAGCGTTTTTCTGATACAAAAAGTATATAAGGCAAAAGTGATGCAGCTACAGCTACAATAAGATACCTCTGTTGTAAGTTTCCAAGCAGAAGTGTATAGGATATGACAACGGTCATAAATAGTTTTGTTCTAAAGTCTAATTTCTGCCTTAATATAGCTCTCACGTATTCTATACCCCCTTGGCCATCCCTGCTTTGACAAAGTGTTTCTTAAGAATTGCAATTCCTATAGTGCACCCAATATAAGTACCCAGCATGCCCAGGAGCGTGATAGGGATTAAGGACCAGTTGGGCAGGACACTCATCATTTTCGTTGCATAATCTTGTCCATAGCCCATCTGTAACATCTGCTCGATGTACTTATCTCTTGCAAAGAAAATCGGAAGCCAGTTTCCAAGTCCGGAAATAGTCGCAATAGTAAACGCAGTCCTTGCATGATTCACACTATTATAATTTCCTTTTTTCAGCATCAGTTCGCCGAGGATTCCACCCAATACAGCTGTGAGCAACATCCACGGTCCATGTCCCATTACCACAAAGATAATCGCAATAATCATTTGTTCGATAAAAAGCATTCCGCGCTTTTTGATCTTTGTTGCAAACAACATGCTTGCAGGTCCTGCTAGCAACCCTCCAACAAATGGCACAACCGGCATTAGCACCGGAATGAATCCAATCATGCCTCCAATAAAAGTAAATATGAAAATCAAAACAGTAAACAATCCTACATTGATTAAATCTTTTACATTCAACTTTTTATTCATTCTTTTTCCCTCCATTAATATTTAAATGCTTCTGCCAGCCTTGCTTTTTCCAACAAATTGTTATAGGTTTTTGACAAGGATATTAATTCGTGGTGCGTCCCAAATGCCTCAACTTCTCCATCATTGATAACAACGATCTTATCTACATTTTCAATGGATTTCAGTCTATGGGAAATGATAACCACAGTTTTATTTTGAGTTAATTCGTTCAAGCTTTCTTGGATTTTTTTCTCATTGTCCACATCCAGTGAGGCAGCAATTTCATCCAAAATAATGATAGGTGCATTCTTCAAAAAAGCTCTGGCGATCGAAAGCCTTTGTCTTTCTCCTCCGGATAAGGTCGCTCCGTTTTCACCGATTACGGTATCGTATCCATCGGGAAGCCCCGCAATAAATTCTTCGCAATTGGCCAGTCGGGCTGCCTCTCTGACATCTGCATCAGATGCTGTTTTATTTCCGATTCGAATATTTTCCATGATTGTGGTATTAAATAGTGTTACATCCTGGAAAACAACAGAGGTCTTTTCAAACAGTGATTTGGTGGAAATCTCTTTGATGTCCATGCCGTCAATTTTTATGGTTCCGTTATCATAATCATAAAGTCTGGAAATCAAACGAAGAATACTTGTCTTGCCGCATCCTGACATTCCTACAAGGGCAGTTACTTCATTTTGATTTGCCGTAAAGCTGATATTCTTGAGAACCTTTGTATCCTCATTGTAAGCAAAAGACACATTTTTTAATTCTATATCATAATTGGAAAGTTCTTTATCTTCACCTTTTTGAACTTCCGTATTTTTAATTTCCTGGATACGATGAATCATGGAATCAATATAATAGAGCTCTGCAATATTCTGGCTTACTCCATCTGCTGCTTCTTTGATTTTAATGGATGCCAGAATGTATCCAATGAGGTATAAAATATTTATTTCTCCCTTTAAAAGCAGTCCTGTTCCGACCAATAGGACAATCGCAAAGGCAACCTGAACAACAATCCCTGATAGAAGGAGGGGAACCGCCGCTGTAAGCTCAGTTTTTAAGTGGATTTTTTCGCCCTCTTCCATTTTTTTATACAGGTTTTGTTTGGTTTTTTTCGCAAGTCTAAAGCTTCTAATTTCTTGCTGTAATTCGATAGCTTCCTGAAAGCTGTCCGAATTATCTCTGAGTTTTGTGTAATACTTAATGTTTTCTCTTAATTGAATTTTTTTAGACCAAACAATCAATAGAAAGCCTATGATAATCGGCAATACAACAGCCAGTCCCAGTTTCCAATTTCCCTTTAGCAAAAGAATAGATACCAGAGGAAAAAACATCAAGAAACCAATGGTTTTTGCCATCGCGTGGCTCATGGCGTGTTCAATGGCTGCAACATCGGCCATGATTGTCTGAGACAGATCCGATAGATTATGCTTGGAGAAATAAGAAAGAGGCAGTTTACTCAAGGTATCTGCAATATCCAGCCTTAGATTAGCACTCTCCTTGTAAGTGGAATTATAAAGTGTGTTGTATTCCACCCTGAGCAGTACATACATGATAACCAACACTGCGATGGAAAAGCTTATATAAAATGCATTATTTTTCACATTTCCCAAAACAAGCTCATCAAACAAAATCATCAGCAGTATTGCAGGGAGCATATTGACTATATATACAAAAAAGGATGAAAAACTCGCTTTCACCAAGCCGCTTGCGCCGTTATCCGTCAGCGCAAAGCACTTCTTAAATAAATTCTTCATATACGCACCCTCCAATCATTCGCTTTTGCGTAAAGATCTTGGAAATATTTATATTTGCTGTCTTCCTTCATCAACTCAGCATCATTGCCTCGCTCTATAATTTTCCCCTTTTCCATGACCAACACTTCATCAACTGCTCTAATACTGCTCAGTCGATGCGCAATCATAATCACAGTTTTCCCCTTGATGAGATTTTTGAATGCTTTTTGCAGCTCGTGTTCGTTTTCGGGATCAACGGCCGCACTTGCTTCATCCATGATGATAATATTGGCATCCTTCAAAATGGCTCTCGCAATAGCAATTCTTTGTTTTTCTCCTCCCGACAAAAATACGCCTTTGGAGCCAATTACGGTTTGATCTTTTAAGGGGAATTTTGCAAGCAGCTCATCGCACCCCGCGAGATGCAGAGCTTTGAGCACTTGCTCTTTTCTTGCATTCGGATTTGCGATTTGAACATTCTCAAAAATGCTCGTTTTGAACAACTTGCTATCTTGGAATACAAAAGCAATGCTTCTTGTAATAGCGTCCTCGCTGTAATCCGAAATACTTTTGCCGCCGATCTTTATGGCACCGCTATGAATCTTATAAAATCCTGATATTAATTTCGCAATCGTCGACTTTCCACTTCCGGAGGCCCCAACCAAAGCATAGCTCTTATTTGCCTCAAGTTTGAAGCTGAGATTCTCCAAAATCATTTCATCCTTGTAGCCGAAACTAACATTGTCAAACTCTATCTCATAGTTTTCAAATTTCTCCAATGTCCCAAACTCTAATTTATCCTGCTGCATACCCGTAAAAATTTCTTCCAGCTTTTCTACAGCAGATATTCCCATATAGGCATACATAGAGACATGCATGATTTTCATGAATCCGCTAAATAACACACCGCTAAGGAATAAGACCATAATCAAATCCACAGCAATTACTGCAGGGTTCAATTGAAGATCCATAAACAGAACCAGAAACGGTGTCAAAATGGCGATGGCACCCAGAAAAATAATTTGAAATCTTACATATGGTTTTCTGCAGCTCATGGAATAATTCAGGGCATATTTCGAGTAATCCATGATAGCTTTGTGCAGTGCTTTAAATGAATTCACACTAGCTCCAAAGATTTTAACCACTTGCATTCCACGCACATACTCAACCGTTTCACTGTTCATCTTCTCCAGCGCCGCTTGATAAATGGCCATGAAGCTTTTATCTCCGGACATCAACATAATTTGCCCTGCACCAAAAACAGTAAACAAAACCAATGCCAGTCCTACTTTTACATCCACCATAAATCCAACAATCAGCACCAATATCGGCGTAAGAATCGCACCTGCGTTATCGGGTATCAAGTGCGCAACAATACTATGGGTTTGCGCTGCATTGTCATCAATGAGCTGTCTGGTTCTTCCGGATGAATTTAAATCAAAGAATTTGAAGCTGGCACTGATCAGTCCATCGATTCCNNTAAGTTTGTTTCCAGCCTAAAACCAAGAATATGGGCTAAAAGCACGGAGACCATATAAATGAGAGATCCTGCCACCAAGAGCCCCACTATGATAACTGCATAATGAAATGCGTCTCCCGCTTCATTCATAATGACAAGCCCCTTAAGAAGCTCATACAAATAATAGTATGCCNNGGAAACCGCCGTGAATGCGATTGCCAGATACGCTAACCATTTTTCTTTCGGCACATAATGAAGCAGCTTTTTGTAAACCTTCAACATATCCAATACCTCCTAATATTATTTCGTTTAGACATAATTATTGATTACAACGAAGTCTTTTTTCTATGTGCATCTTGTTTATATTCAACTTTTTCTTTGATTTACAACAATATTATCCAGAGCTATTGTATCATCTCGTGAAATGATATACAATGAAGAAGACGCATTAATGTCTAATCGTGTTATTACCTAATCGTGATATTGGAGGTCTGTTTGTGAGTAGATTTCAGGATTTTTTAGAAGAGATGGGTTGGGAGGCTTGCTTAAATTGCTCTAAATACTGTCATGCCGGCAAGACGGTTTACATCCAAAATGAAGATATGGATGGGCTGTNNCCGAACATTTTATTATTGATATCCATGATTTTTTTATAAAAAGAGAAAAGATGGCAGATTCCTTTCCTGATATGAGCCGTTTCATGACATTCAGCTCGTCCTATATTAAGTCGGCCAATGGAGAGTGCTTCAGTCCATATCAAACACTGACTGCCAATACCATGTTTGTTGCGAGCATGGAAAACACAAATTTCAGATTCCTTCTGCACGCAAATTTTCCCTTTTTGAGCGTGGGCGTCAATATCAAGAAGAAAATGATTACAGACTATCTTTCTTCCCACATGGAAACAAACCCCAAAACGGTTTCAGAGGTCTTTTTTGATACCAGAGAGCTTGTTACAAAGCCTTTGGAAAAGCTTGCAAATTCTATCTTAAATTGCAATATGAGTTCTCCTGCTGCTGAAATATTCCTCGAAGCAAAAGCGAAAGAATGGTTGAGCATTACCCTTGATGCCTATTTCAACAAAGAAACAGAAAAGTCAATCTCTGTGCCGGATGAAAAAGCAATTGTAAATGTAGCGAATTATATTAGTGATCATTATGCTTTGGATATCCCTCAAGAACTCTTAGAGAAGATTGCTATGATGAGCGGAACAAAATTAAAAAATCTTTTTAAACAAAAATATCAAATGAGCATTACAGAATACGCCCAAAGAAAACGAATGAATATCGCAGAAACATTACTATCAACAACGAAACTGGAAATAAGAGACGTTGCAAAGTCTGTGGGATATACCTCCCACAGTAGATTCACAACGCTTTTCAAAAAATACAAGGGCATCTATCCTCGCGAAGTGAAAAAGCTGGGAGACATGGACAGTGCCGCACATACCTGTCAAAATGATTTAGGGAAGTGCTGTCACTGTAGCTCCAACCAATAAACAAACTGTAACCTCTAAAAAAACAGGGCGGCTGGTTAGGTGTGACCTACCCAGCC
>DPSW01000352.1:0-5499 GCA_003527145.1 Clostridiaceae bacterium
TGCGTTGAAGAATACGCAGTACAGACTGCTATTAAGAAGGGACCGATGCTTCGTCATATCGATGCAAAAATGATAACAAATCCAAGGTTTCAAAGATACGCTCTTGACATGGCAGAAAAATTACAAATACCCGTACAAGATGCGGTGCGCTTGTCCGGATCCACCAACGGGGCCGCCATACATCTATCTGAACATGGCATACCGACAATAGTTATTGGTATACCTGTTCGCTATGCACATACACATTATGGAATATCTTCCTATGAAGATTATACTAATGGAGTGCGGCTGGCTTGTGAGATATTAAAATGCCTTAATAAGGAAACAATTGCAAATTTTTAGCAAGATAAGGTACCCTAGGGTACAACGCCTTCTAAAGTTTATCTGGATTTATTAAGTCCGGCTGAACTGGAATACTGTTAATAAGAGAAGAGGGAGCAATTATGCATAAATATGTGTTAAAGAGATTTGCTATGTTAATACCGGTATTGATTGGGGTAACCTTTATCGTATTTTTCATCATGGCGTTAACACCGGGAGATCCGGTAACCATTATCTTAGGTGATAATGCTACCGCAGAAAATGTAGCAAAGCTGACAGAGGAATTAGGATTGAATGATCCGCTCATTATAAGGTATGTACGCTATATGGGAGGTCTGCTGAAAGGAGATTTAGGCAAATCCTACAGCAATCAGCTAAGCGTATTGGATCAAATTGCAGATAGATTCCCAAACACTTTGATATTGGCAGCAGCAGCAATCTTTGTTTCATTGCTTATAGGAATACCTGTGGGGATAATCTCAGCGAAGAAGCAGTACACCTGGATTGACAATACTTCCATGATAACCGCGCTAATGGGGGTTTCTATGCCGGTATTCTGGCTTGGATTGCTTTTGGTCATAGTATTTTCTCTCAAATTGAGATGGCTGCCCTCTCAGGGAATGGGACAAGGCTTCATCGGGGTATTGAAGAGCCTGATACTGCCTGCTTTTTCANNAGGCGCAGGGTCTGCCGCCATGGTGACCCGTATGACAAGATCCTCAATGCTTGAGGTGATCAGGCAGGATTACATAGATACAGCAAGATCAAAGGGTGTAAAAGAATCCACTATTACGATAAAACATATGCTGAAAAATGCATTGATACCGATTATCACCGTAGTCGGTCTTCAGTTCGGACACCTGCTTGGCGGTGCTGTATTGACCGAAACCGTATTTTCCTGGCCGGGTCTGGGGCGTTTCATGGTAGAGGCAATCAAGAAGAAAGACACGCCTTCCGTTCTCGGAGCCGTAATATTCTTATCAGTAGCTTTTTCCATTGTTAACTTATTGATCGATATTCTATATGCATATGTAGATCCGAGAATTAAATCACAGTACAAGGTACAATCGGCTGCAGGAAGAAGAGGTGAATGAAGTGGAAAAAGATCAAAGAAAAGAGAAGACTTTATTTCAGGAATCGTGGAGAAGGTTTAAGCAAAATAAATTGGCCATGGTTGGGATGTGGTTTCTTATATTGCTGACAGCAATTTCAGTGGCAACAACTGTTATAGATTTTGCAACAAACAAAAGAATTTATGATACATATGTGATCAGCCAGAATTTAAAGTTAAGGCTGAAGGGGCCTTCTGCAGAACATATCCTTGGCCTTGATGAGTTTGGCAGAGATATTTTACTTAGAATGTTATGGGGGACTCGTTACTCTTTATTCTTAGGAGCAATAGGAATTGCAGCATCAACTGTCATAGGAGGGACGTTGGGTGCAATTTCAGGTTTTTATGGAGGCAAGGTAGATAATATTATTATGAGATTTATGGATATACTTCTGGCTATTCCGTCAATATTGCTTGCTATTGCAATCGTAGCAGCATTAGGGCCCGGCCTGGTAAATATATTGATAGCCATTGCAATATCATATATTCCAACTTTTGCCCGTGTTGTCCGGGCAAAGGTTATGTCTATAAAAGATCAGGAGTTTATCGAAGCAGCACGAGCTGTGGGCGCAGGTGACGCAAGGATAATATTCAAATATATTATTCCGAATTCTTTAGCGCCGATTATTGTACAAGCAACTTTGGGTGTAGCCGGTGCGATTTTGTCCATAGCAGGGCTTTCGTTCCTTGGACTGGGAATTCAACCCCCTATGCCGGAATGGGGAGCCATGCTGTCAAATGCAAGGACTTATATCAGAGATGCATGGCACATTACTGTAATACCAGGTTTAGGAATTATGTTGACCATCCTATCGCTAAATGTTGTAGGGGACGGACTCCGTGATGCCTTAGACCCGAGACTGAAGAACTAGGGATTGGAGGGGGAAAAATGGCAGAACTTTTAGAAATACGTGATTTATTTATAAGATATGAGACCGTCGATGGAGTTGTAGAAGCTGTAAACGGTATTTCGCTGAAGCTGGATAAGGGCTCCACTCTGGGACTGGTAGGAGAAACCGGNNGGAAGACAACTCTGGCAAAAGGTATCATGAGGCTTATACCAAACCCTCCGGGCAAAATTGGAGGAGGAGAAATAATATTCGACGGGCAGGATCTTTTGAAGCTTTCTGATGCTGAGATGAGAATGGTTAGGGGTAAAAAAATATCGATGATATTTCAGGATCCCATGACATCTTTAAATCCTGTGATGACAGTTGAAGAACAAATTGCAGAAGTCATCAGCATACATGAAAAGGTAAAAAGCAAGGAAGCCAGTCAAAAGGCAAAGGAAATGCTAGAGCTGGTCGGGATTCCTGCCGAACGCTCAGAGGAATATCCCCATCAGTTTTCCGGAGGGATGAAGCAAAGAGTGATCATCGCCATTGCGCTGGCGTGCAATCCGAGCTTATTGATTGCAGATGAACCTACCACAGCATTGGATGTGACCATTCAAGCCCAGGTGCTTGAGATGATGAAAAAGCTGAAGAATAAGCTTAATACTTCGATGATATNNACAGACCTGCGATTATGTTGCGATCATGTATGCAGGTGAGATTGTGGAATACGGAACCTTAAGAGAAGTGTTCAAGAACCCTCAGCACCCGTATACAAAAGGCTTGTTTGGCTCCATACCCAGTTTGGCCGATGATGTGGATAGGCTGAAGCCGATCAAAGGATTGATGCCTGATCCCACATGCTTGCCGGAAGGATGCAAATTTAACCCGAGATGCGAATATGCAGGAGAAAAATGCCGATGTGAAGCCCCCCAAATGGCAGAAATAGGTGGGAGCCACGTCGTAAAATGTTTTGAAGCGCAGGGGCTATTATAGACGGAGGTAAAACATATGGAAGAGAATGCACAGAAGGCGGAGATTTTACAGGTTAAAAATTTGAAGAAATACTTTAAAACCCCAAAAGGCCTGCTCCATGCAGTTGATGACGTATCTTTTAATATATTGGAAGGTGAGACCCTGGGCGTAGTGGGAGAATCAGGCTGCGGCAAGTCTACAATGGGGCGTGCGATATTGAGATTGCATGAGCCTACCTTCGGTGAAGTAATTTTCAAGGGGGAAAATATATTAAAGTATGATAAAAAAAGAATGAAAAAGCTGCGGGAGGAAATGCAGATCATATTTCAAGATCCATTTGCTTCATTAAATCCCCGTATGACAGTCAGCGAAACTATCGTAGATCCATTGATCATTCAAGGGAAATATAAAAAGAATGACAGGGAAGGGCTCAAGAAAAAAGTAAGGGAGATAATGGACCTGGTCGGTCTTTCACAAAAGCTTATAAACACATATCCTCACGAGCTTGATGGAGGAAGAAGACAGAGGATTGGAATAGGGAGAGCCCTGGCATTGAATCCTAAGTTCATAGTTTGTGATGAGCCGGTTTCTGCATTGGATGTTTCCATACAGGCACAGGTTCTAAATCTGATGCAGGATTTACAGGAAGACCTCGGATTGACATATATGTTCATAACGCATGATTTATCCGTTGTCAGACATATTTCGGACAATATAGCTGTTATGTATTTAGGACAAATAGTGGAGAAAGCGCCTGCAAAGATGCTTTTCAAAAATCCATTGCATCCATATACTAATGCATTGTTATCAGCCATACCCGTTCCTGACCCTGATTATATAATGGAAAGAATCCTGCTCNNCAGGGAGAGCTTACATCACCCATCAATCCGGAACCCGGATGCAGATTTGCAAAAAGATGCATTTATGCCGCACCGGAATGTCTCAATCAGGAATATTCATTAAAGGAAGTAGAACCGGGACATTTCGCAGCATGCAGCAGATTGGATGATATAAAGAAATGAGTTAATTAGTTATGTACATGCATAACCGATTATAGAAAAAAAGAGGAGGAATTGAAATGAAAAACACAAAAAGAGTCTTTGCACTTATTCTTGCAATCTCGCTTTTACTGGCTGGATGCGGAAGCCCGGCTAACGAGCCGACACCAGCTGCTGAAGGTCAAGACGGCGGATTGAAAGACACAGTAATCTTTGCTCAGGGAGCCGATGTAACATCCTTGGATCCTCATATCGGTAAGGAAACACCGGCAGTAACCGTACATGGACAGATTTTTAACCCGCTTGTTACAACAGATAAAGATATGAATGTTGTGCCTTGCTTGGCAGAAAGCTGGGAAATGCTATCTGATACTTCTTACAAGTTCAATATCAGAAAAGACGTTAAATTCCATGATGGAAGCGAATTAACGGCAGAGGATGTAAAATTCTCTTTAGACAGGGCAATGGCATCTTCTTATGTATCATATATCGTTAACTTCATCGATAATGTTGAAGTTGCAGATAAGTATACTGTTATTGTTAATACTAAAGAGCCTTATGCTCCGACACTGATGAATCTGACTCACCCATCAGCAGCAATTGTTTCAAAGGCAATTACAGAAAAGAATCCGGAATCAATAAAGACAAATCCTATCGGAACAGGACCCTACAAATTTGTCGAATGGAAACCGGGCGAATATGTAAAATTGGAAGCTAACCAGGATTACTTTGACGGCGCTCCGAAAACTAAATATGTTATAATGAAAGTTATACCGGAAGCAGCACAAAGAACCATCGCACTTGAAACAGGCGAGGTTGACATAGCATATGATCTTTCGGCAAACGATTTATCAAAGGTTGCTGAAAACCCGGATTTGAAATTGCTCGAGGGAACATCCTTAAGCGCATGGTTCTTGNNATAAGCCCTTTGACAACAAATTGGTAAGACAAGCAGTCAGATATGCCATAGATTCACAGACAATAGTTGATACTATTTTATACGGAGCAGGTGAAGTGGCGGGCTCGATCATCCCTCCGATAGCATTCGGATACCAGGATGTTGCCAAGTATGAATACAATAAAGAAAAAGCAAAGGAATTATTGGCACAGGCAGGCTATCCCAATGGCTTCGATGCAAAGCTTTATGTAAATGATAATCAGCAGAGAATTGAGATATGCCAGGTAATACAAAGCCAATTAAAAGAAATAGGCATCAATGTAGAAGTAGTAGTGCTTGAATTTGCTACATTCATTGAAAACA
>DPSW01000352.1:5510-7009 GCA_003527145.1 Clostridiaceae bacterium
ACCTCAACAGCAGATGCCGACTATACTTATTATCCCATTTATCATTCATCACAGCATGGTGCACCTGGCAATAGATCCTTTATCGCAAATCCGGATGTTGACAAATATATCGAAAATGCCAGAATAACTGCAGACAGTGCTGCAAGGCTTGAAAATTATAAAGCTCTTGAAGGCATAATAGCGGAAGAGTCACCGGTTGCTCCATTATTCTACAACAAAGTAAATGTTGGTACATCCAACAAGGTTCAAGGCTTTGAGGTTCAGCCGGCAGGATATCACAGCTACTTTAACGTAACTGCTGCAAAATAATATTAATAATACCGGAATTCACCTGGCACCAGGTGAGTTCCGGTGTGAAATTAATATATTAAAATAAATATAGAAGGAAGTATATGACATGAGATTAGAGCACATTTCTTGGAAAAAGGCAGAAGAGTATTTTAAAACTCATGATACAGTTATAATTGCAATAGGAAGTATCGAAAATCANNCCCGATAAGATCCTAGAGCTTATGGAAGACAAAACAGATGTTGCCATAGCACCTACTGTACCCTATGGAAATGCAGATTCTTTGGCCGATTTTCCCGGTACAATATCTATAGGTTATGACGGGTTATATACAATAATGACCAAGATTACTGATTCTCTATATAATTTCGGAGTAAGGAAATTTGTATTTTTAAATGGACACGGCGGGAATATAGGAGCACTGGATGCAGTGGCTCTTAATTTAAACAGAAAAGGCGCATTAGCCGCAACCTTCAACTGGTGGCTTATTGCATGGGACTTAAATCCGGCATGGAAGGGCGGCCATGGAGGAGCTGAGGAAACAGCGGCAGTGATGGCAGTTAATCCGGATTTTGTTGATATGAATGCCATTGAGCCAATGGTGCTCAATGATGTGTCTGAGAACCTGAAGGCAACAGGCTTTAAAACAGTAGAATTCAAGGGCATCAATGTAAATGTAACAAGAACGGTCCGCAACCTGACAGCAAACGGCTGGGTAGGGCCCGACCATCCCTCCAATGCTACTATAGAGTGGGGCAAAGAGATGTTGGAAGCTACGGCAAATTATTTCGCTGAATTTGTTAATGAGTTCAGTAAAGTAAAGCTTGAAAAGTAGTGAAGGCTGTCAGTATGAAAGCAAAAGCTGTATATGATATATTGGAAGAATATTTTAAACCGGATCAATGCACGGATGTGGTGAAAAACGGGATACAATATGATAATGCCGAAGAGATTGAGAAGGTATATACAGCAACCTTTGCAGCAGGGTCTGTCATCAATGAAATTTTAAAAAGAAGAGAAGAAGATATCCTGTTGTTTACTCATCATCCATTACCCCAGAGAAAAGCGCCTGATTATAAGTCCGGTGAAATCTCACGGTCCTTGCTTATGAAAATGAAAGAAAATAAGGTATCGCTCTTTTCATACCATATTCCTTTAGACCGGAACGGAGAATATTCCCCAGGGAATAATCTTGCAAAAGCCATGGGGA
>DPSW01000352.1:7059-11374 GCA_003527145.1 Clostridiaceae bacterium
GCTGGAGAAGCTGATTGGGCATAGAGCAAAATTGTACTCTTACGGAGAGGCTTTTTTAGATGGCGGAAGGATTGCCGTAATGGCAGGAGGAGCTTCAAATTCCGATATATATGAATATTTGGCAGGAAAAGGTGTAAATACCTTTGTCACAGGGGTTACCAACCCGCAAAAAGCTGAGTGGGTCAGTAAAATCCATGAGAGGGCAAAGCAATATGGAATTAACCTCATAGGCGGAACCCATTGCTCTACGGAAAAATTCGCCTGCATTGCAATGACGGATTTTTTTAAGAAAATGGGCTTGAAAGCAGAATTTATCGATGAAGAGAGCGACCTGTATGATCTTTAATAATAATATATGCAGAAAAGTATAAACTAAGCCTTTGGAAGCGATATTCCAAAGGCTTAGTTTATAGAAAAATGCCGTTTCTGGAAATGAGGGAACGGCATTTTTCAAAATTTCATATAGTTAAGGTTGTCCAATGCATGTCATGCTTTTCTTTCATATCTGCAAAGCCCCTTTTTATGAGTTTTTCCCTTGTTCAGTGAGGTTAATATTCTTGACAAATCAGTCTACAAAATGTAAACTAAAGATATGAAAGTCTAAAATATGTAGACCGAAAGGAGCTTTTATGATGAGGGAATATAAGCTTACGGATATGGAATCAAAATTTGCGGATATCATTTGGACTAATGAGCCTATTCCGTCGGGAGACCTGGTAAAGCTGTGCGATGAGGAGCTATCCTGGAAAAAGTCCACCACCTACACCATGCTGAAAAGGCTTGAGAACAAAGGAATATTTAAAAACAAAAGCGGTATGGTATCAGCTTTGGTAAAAAAGGATGAGTTCTATGCAGAACAAAGCAAGCAGTTTGTCGAGGAAACCTTTGATGGTTCGCTGCCTAAGTTTTTAGCCGCATTTACGAGAAGCAAGAGGTTGAGTGACAAAGAAATTGATGAACTGCAAAGACTGATCGATGAACATAAGGAGGGATAGCTGTGGATAAATTGTTCTTGCAAATCCTGAATATGAATATTACGGCGGGATATGTTATTCTATTTGTCATTGCAGCTCGCCTGCTATTGAAAAAAGCGCCTAAGATTTTTTCATATGCGCTTTGGTCTGTGGTTTTATTCAGACTCATATGTCCCTTTTCCTTTGAAAGCATGTTCAGCCTTATGCCTATAAACACACAAACTGTGCCCCATAATATTATGTACTCCCAGGCACCGCAAATTCATAGCGGTATTGCAGCAATAGATCAAGCAGCGAATAACTCTTTGCCTGCACCTGCAGTTGGTGTCAGTGCGAACCCTTTGCAGGTATGGATTGCTCTGGGCGAAGCGGTATGGCTGTTTGGTATTGCAGCATTGCTTATATACAGTGCTTACACGGCTGTAAGGCTTCGAAACAAATTGAAGCCTGCAAAACGGATTTATGATAATATATATGAGATGGACGGCGTTAAAACCCCATTTGTTTTTGGCGTGCTAAAGCCTAAAATCTATCTTCCTCCGATCCTTTCAGAAAATGACAGGGCATATATCATTAAGCATGAGCAGGTTCATATTAAGAGGCTGGACTATATTATTAAGCCTTTTGCATTTTTAGTATTGTGCATTCACTGGTTTAACCCTCTTGTTTGGATTGCTTTTTTTCTAATGGAAGAGGATATGGAGCTATCCTGCGATGAAAGTGTTATTAAGCAAATGGGCAGTGAGATTAAAAAAAGCTACTCAGCTTCTCTTTTGTCACTATCTACAGGCAGGCGTACGGCGAGGGGTTGCCCCCTTGCTTTTGGTGAAAATAATACTAAAGGACGCATTAAGAATATATTAAACTATAAGAAGCCTGCGTTTTGGGTTATTATAGTGGCAATTATTGCAGTGGCAGCTATTTGTATAGGGCTTATGACTGATCCGCAAGAAAGATTACTGACAGTGGAAGATTATGCTAAGGGTTTTATCGAGCAAGAAATTGAAGCCTATGAAAGTTCGGAATGGAATGATGTAAAGATTATCGACAGCAAAATAACAAGGCTTGAAAAGATCGCATCCTTTGACAATCTGATTTCATCACCCGTAGAAGTTTGGCGCCTTGAATACCGCATGAAGCCTGATGACATAACCAAAGCCGTGCTGCCGGGCGGTATGAACGAGGTAGACGGATGGCTCACTGAAGACAGCAGTATGGGCAAGCCCATGTTGATTTTTTCTTATGAAGGCTCAAAGGTTAAGTATTTAGGCTGTACCTGGAGCGGAGAAAATGATTTTACTACGCTATCGGGACAGGAAGCGGCGCTTCGTATATTTTTTGAGGGTATTGGATTATTGCCTAATGAAACCTACAGCGGAAATCATATAATTGTTAAATTCCCNNTTTTTATCCCAGCCTGTTGTTCAAGGAGATTCAGGGATCTGGTGCGTAGAGCGATGGATGGATGAAAACGGTACTGTGTACCATGCTGCACCAAAGACTGATGCATTGACAGCAGATTATTATAAGGATTTACAAAAGCAGTGCGATGATGGTCATAAATCATGGCTTTTAGATCCATTACAGGTTGCTATTGAATATATANNTGAAGGTTGAAGATTTTATGAAAACACCCGAAAGCCATTAAATTTATATGAGCATATTTACGGATAAAACAAGATGTATGTTTTGGGTAGGAGGATACGTATAGATGAAAACATATTATAACCCCAGTTTATGGGGAAATGAGAAAGGGAAAGGACTTTGCGGAGTACCGCAGAAAGTAAACTGGAAGTTTGAGCATGCGGGAGCCAGACACTTCATCCCTATCATATACCGCTTTTCAAAAGGTATTGTTTTTGATATCATAACCCTTTTGGATTNNCTCCGTGGGTTTTTTGAAAAATATGAAGCCATTGAGGAAACGCTGACTCCATTGCAGCAGCGCTGTGCAGAGCAGGAGAACCCCTATCAGTCTATATCGGCCAAAGAAATATGCATAAACGGAAAACGAGCAGAAAGCGGTCATTCTTCCAGCCGTGCCGTCAGCATACCGTGGGGCAGTCAGGATGAAGAACTGAGCCTTGTGCGAGAGGCATACTCCTCGCTCCTAAAGGATAGGACCTGCTTTGCTTGTGAACGCTTTTGCGTGCCATACCCTGAAGCAGGATCCAAAGTGCAAAAATTGCTGCGCTTTTTCCGGCTCTCCAGAATAAAAAGCATAAAGCTGTCTACATGGCCTGTCCAATGGTTTTTACCGTTGGATATAAATTTTGAAATACCGGACAAAGAAAGCACAAGAGAGGTTTGCTTTGTACATCCCGAAACAGGGGTCACACATACATTGTACTTCCAGGATTCGGAGCTTGTTGAAATGCCAATGGACAAAGACGGGAGCCGCAGCCTTTACACCGTGCAGGCCACATATGAAATAGATCCCGCTTTGCCTCAGGGGGATTCACTGCAGTTTGGCAGCAGCATACAATATGCAGAGCCTCCGGAAGAGGGCAGATTCAGCCCTCATGGGGCCTCATCCATTGGTATTATTGGCGGCTCATGCGGCCCTACAGCCATTTTTCTTGCGGGAAATGACAGGGAAAAAACAATTCCTCGGGGTCTGCACGGATTACCGCTGCATAGCTGTTTTTCTGTTCCAAGCTTTTATAAGGAAGATAACTTGCACTTTATCCTTGAGGGCATCAATATAAAAAAACATGACGAAAAAGAGTATAGCTTTCCCCAGCAAGTTATGGGATAATGCAAGCCATAGAATATTCGCTGATGGACTTGGAAGAATAATATTTTAAAGCTTTATGGAGGAAAATAGGCTTGACTGTTGAATAACAACATTGAAGTAAGATATGATGATCGGGTGTGCAGGCTTGCAAAATCGGAGAGCAGCAAAGCTGTACGACATGTACAAGATATGTGTAAGCTTGAAGAAGGAGGCAATTATGTTTTTTAATCTTGATAAATGAGTGGGGCATATTACTGAGAATGCTATAAAGCAGATCTCGGAAGCCTTCGGTCGAAGGCTGCAAGATACAGGTATAACGCGTGTTCAATGGATTGCACTTTACTATGTAAAAGCTAAAGGAAGAATTTCCCAAAGGGATTTATCCAATCTCATGAATGTTAAGGATTCAAGTGCAGGCAGATTGATCGATCGCCTGTAACGGGATGGTTTGATTGAAAGAGAGCGCAATGATTTTGATAGAAGGGTCATTTATATTAAGCTCACTGATAAAGGAGATCAGCTTATTTCTGATTTAATGCCTATAGGCTTGCACTTCAATGATGATTTGCTGAAAGGGATTGACGAGCAAGAACTTATTATTTAT
>DPSW01000095.1 GCA_003527145.1 Clostridiaceae bacterium
CATAAGCTCCACTGCTATATCTATTTCCGGATTATCAATTATGTCCTCCGGATTGGTAGTGAGCAAGCTTTCCGGTATTTCAACCGCTCTTCTCTTATGCCTGTCTCTCACAAAGACTTTCTCTACAACTATCTCCGCACCTGTCTGGTTTTTTACCATCTCCGAATTTTCTGTCAATACTCTGTAGGTGCCTGTCCCAACAACTCCGAATCCCATTATCCCTACCTTTATTTTTTCTTTTGTCATGCTTATCTCCTCCAATATCATCCGGGAGCTTATCACTGCTTATGTAAATCAGCGGTGCTTGACTGCCGGGTACATATGTTTTTAGTGTTATGTTCTCTATTCGCGTACATCTGTATACATATAATAAACATTGTACCAGCTTTTATCACAATTTGCAATATTATAAGGGCTATAAGCTNNAGCTTATAGCCCTTATAATATTTATCGTATCTATCAGAGCCGAGATAAAAGCGGCTTATGCTTCTATCTGCTATAGTCGTAGAAGCCCTTGCCAGTCTTTCTGCCCAGAAGATTTCCTCTTACCATCTTTCTGAGGAGAGGGTGGGGTCTATATTTGGAATCACCGAATTCGGTGTATAATACTTCCATGATGGCAAGACATACATCATTGCCTATGAGGTCTGCCAAAGCTAAGGGTCCCATGGGATGGTTGGCGCCAAGCTTCATAGCCTCATCTATGTCTTCAGCTTTGGCTACACCCTCTGCCAATATGGCAACTGCTTCGTTTATCATAGGGATAAGTATTCTGTTTACTACAAAACCAGGAGCTTCTTCAACTTCAACAGGCTTTTTACCTACCTGCTCGGCTAATTGGAATATCTTATCTCTGGTTTCTTGCGATGTGGCTATCCCCTTTATTACCTCTACAAGCTTCATCAAAGGCACCGGATTAAAAAAGTGCATTCCTATTATCTTGTCGGGNNTCAGTTATAGACAAGGAGGAAGTATTTGTGGCCAAAATAGCTTCAGGTTTGCATATTTTATCTAATTCTGCAAAAAGCTCTTTCTTTAGATGAAGCTCCTCTACAGCAGCTTCTATAACCAGGTCTGCATCTTTTGCGTCATCAAGATTTTGAGTGGGTTTGATAAAGGAAAGAATATTGTTCTTTTGTTCTTCTGTCATTTTGCCTTTTTGCACAAGCTTATCCAAGCCCTTAACAATGATCTTCATGCCCTTGCCCGGGGTTCTCTCTCTCATGCCGACTTCTATGCCAGCCTGAGCAAAGGTTTGGACTATGCCTGTACCCATAGTGCCGGATCCTAACACAAATACTTTCATATGATGCACCTCCATTAATTTTTAAAATCTGCTTTGCGCTTTTCTATAAAAGCTGTCATGCCTTCCTTCTGGTCTGTGTTTGCAAAACATAAGGCAAAAAGTTGGTTTTCTATGGCCACTCCTCCGTCAATATCTGTTTCAATGCCGCGATTTATGGCAGCCTTTGCATTTCTTACTGCGATCTGCCCTTTAGATGCTATTTTTTTAGCCATTTCAATTGCAGCCTGAAAAGATGTATTCGGCGGGACAACTTTATTGACGAGCCCAATTCTGTAAGCTTCTTCAGCGCCTATGATTTCGCCGGTAAAAATAATCTCCTTGGCTCTCTTCGTACCAACTATCCTTGGCAATCGCTGCGTGCCGCCGAAACCAGGGGTTATGCCCAAGCCCGTTTCAGGCTGACCAAATTTTGCCTGTTCACCTGCTATTATTATATCACATGCCATAGCAAGTTCACAGCCGCCCCCGAGAGCGTATCCGTTCACAGCTGCAATTACAGGTTTATTGATAATCTCGAGCTTTTTAAAAACCCGGGAGCCTAATTCTGCAAATTTCCTTGCTTCATCCGGAGTCATGTCTTTCATTTCCTCAATGTCTGCACCGGCTACAAAGGCTTTGCCTTCTCCGGTCAAGACTATTACATAAACTTCAGGATTTTTTTCCAGTTCATCCAGTACCGCATCCAATTCCAGAAGCACTTTGGTATTGAGAGCATTTAAGGCTTTAGGTCTGTTTATGGCAATAATCCCCACTCTTCCATCTTGAGTCAAAGACAGATTCTTAAATTCCATATGGTGCCCTCCTTTAATTTTGTTCCTTTAACTTCTTAACCTCTTCAATGAGCATGGGAACCACCTTGTAAAGATCGCCTACTATCCCATAGTCGGCAACAGAAAATATTGGTGCATCAGGATTTTTATTGATGGCTATTATGCAATCACTGCTTTGCATTCCGGCGAGATGCTGTATGGCTCCGGATATTCCGCAGGCAATATAGACCTTTGGTCTGACGGTTTTCCCCGTCTGTCCCACCTGATGATCATGAGATATCCAGCCGGCATCCACAGCCGCACGGGAGGAACCTACAACTCCGCCCAAAGCATCTGCCAGCTCTTTCATGAGCTTGAAGCCCTCAGGGTTTCCCAAGCCTCTTCCGCCCGAAACAATATACTGGGCTTCTATAAGATTGACTATTTGCTTGGCTGATTTTACTACCTCTTCTACATTGACTCTGATATCATCTTCATTAAGCTTGACCTTAACGCTTTCAACGATGCCTTTCCTGCTCTTATCCATCTCCAGCTTTTTCATGACCCCGGGCCTTACGGTAGCCATCTGGGGCCTATGCTTTGGAGTAACAATAGTAGCCATTATATTGCCTCCGAAAGCAGGCCTTGTCTGAAGAAGGATTCTCTGCTCTTCATCGATATCAAGCTTTGTGCAGTCTGCAGTCAAGCCTGTGTTCAGCCTTGCCGCAATCCTTGGCGCCAGGTCTCTTCCTATATTGGTAGCCCCTACGATCATAGCTTCCGGTCTTTTCTCATTGATGAGGTCTGCTATAACTTTAGTATAACCGTCAGTGGTATAATTTTGCAATAGGCGATGATTCGCATATATTACCCTATCTGCACCAAAGTGAATGAGCTCCTCGCATATGCCGTCGACCTCGTACCCCAGAAGCACAGCGGATAATTCCACACCCAGTTTATCTGCCAGCTTTCTGCCTTCCCCCAATAATTCAAGAGAAGTAAACATGAGCTTGCCCAGCCTCTGCTCCGCAAAAACCCAGACTCCCTTATATGCAGACAAGTCTATGCCTGTCTTTTTTTCTTCTCTTTCCACCAATATGGACTCAAATCTGCAGGAAGCTTCGCAGGCACCGCAATTGGTGCATTTATCATAATTGATGACAGCTTTGCCGTCTTCCATTTTTATGGCATCAAAGGGGCATGCCTTAAGACAAAGCCTGCATCCTCTGCATTTATCCTTTAATATTGTAACGCTCATCCTTTTCGCCTCCTCTATATTAAATGCTTTTCGCCGAGTTTGAAAAGCAGTTCACAGACCGTATCCCGTCCGCTTCCTTCCAGTACCATTCCCTGTCCCTTGGGGCTGGGAGTAAAGGTTTGTCTGACATTTGTAGGAGAGCTGTTAAGCCCGGTTTCATCGGAGCTTATATCAATATCCTTGGCATTCCATACCTCGACATTTTTTTCATTATATGCTTCAAATATTCCTCTTATACTGGAATATCTGGGCTGGTTCAGTTCCTTAATAGCGGTCAGCAAGCAGGGCATCTTTGTTGTAAGAACTTCGTAGCCATCCTCCAGAGCTCTGTGAGCTTTTACTACGCTGCCGTTTATCTCCAAATGGGTTACATAAGTTATTTGAGGTATACCCAAATCCTCAGCCAATTGAGGTCCTACCTGAGCTGTGTCTCCATCTATAGCCTGTCTTCCGCAGAAAATGATATCATAGTCTTTAATCTTCTTGACTGCTGCCGTGAGGGTCTTGGCAGTTGCCCAGGTATCAGAGCCTGCGAATGCTCTGTCTGATATCAATATAGCCCTGTCTGCGCCCATGGCCAGGGCTTCTCTTAATGCTACATCGGCTTGAGGAGGGCCCATAGTCAATACCGTTATATGGACATCCTTATATTTATCCTTCAGCTTCAATGCTTCTTCCAGGGCATTTTTGTCATCATGATTGATTATGCTTGGAACTCCTTCTCTAATGAGGGTGCCGGTTTTTGGATCTATCTTTACCTCATTGGTATCCGGGACTTGCTTTATGCAAACAACTATCTTCATCACATCGCACCTCCGTCTACTTAAGCAGGCTTGCAGCGATTACCATCTTCTGCACCTGTGAAGTACCTTCATATATTTCAGTTATCTTTGCATCTCTCATCATCCGCTCGATAGGATAATCCTTGATGTAACCATAACCGCCGTGTATCTGCACCGCATTGGTGGTCACTTCCATAGCAGTCTCCGCTGCGAACAGCTTTGCCATAGCTGCCTCAGTGGCGAAAGGCAGCTTCTTATCCTTTTTCACCGCTGCGTTATATACCAGGAATCTTGAAGCCTGAACCTTTGTTGCCATATCCGCATACATCCATTGAAGTCCCTGGAAGGCTGCCAGAGGCTTGCCAAACTGTTTTCTTTCCTTCATATATTTTGTACATTCATCCAAGGCTCCCTGAGCTATGCCCNNGCCTCCGTCCAGGGTCTGCATAGCTATTCCAAAGCCTTTGCCCTCCTGGCCTAGAAGGTTTTCTTTCGGGACTCTGCATTCTTCAAAGATAAGCTCTGAAGTGCTGGAACCCCTTATGCCCATTTTGTTTTCTATTTTGCCTATGGAGAAGCCCGGGAAATCCTTTTCTACTATGAAAGCGCTGATGCCCCTTGTTCCCTTTGATTTATCCGTCATTGCAAAAATTATATATATATCTGATTCTCCGCCATTCGTAATGAAAACCTTGCTGCCGTTCAGTATATAATGGTCGCCGTCCAAAACAGCCGTGGTCTGCTGAGAAGCCGCATCAGTACCTGCATTAGGTTCTGTAAGCCCGAAAGCTCCCAGGTATCTGCCTTCNNGCAAGGGGCTTCAAATATTTTTCTTTCTGTTCCTCAGTCCCAAACTGGTATATGGGATGTGCACCCAGGGAAGTATGGGCCGATAATATAACCCCTGTGGTTCCGCAAACCCGTGATAATTCTTCAACTGCAATTATATAGGATAAAGTATCTCCGCCGGCGCCGCCAAGCTCCTTTGGAAACGGTATGCCCATCATAGAATATCTGGCCATCTTCTCTACCGTCTCTCTTGGGAATCTTCCTTCTTCATCAATNNAAACTCATGCATGAGCTTTCTGACCATTTCCTGTTCTTTCGTCAGGTTAAAATTCATATCTTTACCTCCTCACAATATGCAAGCACTTTGCAGCGCTATTGAAAAACAAGCGCTACATTGTTAATTTTTTAGCAAGTATTATGCCAAATATAACTTATTTTCTCTAATCTCGCAGAATTCAATGCATTACAGCCATTGATTAAAATTCTCATCAATATTTCTTTTACAAAATTAGATAAAATTACGGCTCTTCTATAATTTTTTTCACAGCAAGAAAGGATTATCGCCGAATTTACGGCATCAATCCTTTCTTGATTTTCTGAAATTTGTTGAATTTTTGATAACAATCCTATTTGCTTTTTGAAATAAATATGTATAGTCCTGTTAAAACAAGTATTTGACCGAGAATTTGCATCAAACCCGGTACTTCACCCAAAAACAGAAACGCCAAAAATGTGGCACCTATCGGCTCAAGCAGGCTGCATATGGATACGGTATATGCCGGCACATATTTCAATGCCCAATTGAAAACAGTATGTCCCAATATGGTGCAAAAGAAAGCCAATGCAAAAAATATTGCATAGTTATTTGGAGAGTATGGATAAAGAGGAATATCCATTAAAATGCATCCTAGCAGCAAAAACAATGTGCAGCTTCCATATACAATGAAGGTATAAGGCAAAAGCATTATCCTTTTTCTCAGTTCTCTTCCTATGAGCAAATATCCGGCTATAAAGAAAGCTCCCGCCAGGGCCAGAAAATCACCCATTAGCGCGGTGCCTCCCACTTTGAAGTCCGTTATGCCAACAAATGCACTGCCGACGACAGCTGTAAGCACACCCATGAGAGAGGCCTTGCTTATGCCCTCCTTGAAGAATATAAAGGAGCCCGCCACAACAAATATGGGAGACATCTGGACCAGAACCGTAGAAGCCGATACGGTGGTCAGCTTGAGTGAGGTGATCCAGGTTGCAAAGTGCAATGCGAGGAAAAAGCCGCTTGCGATTGCATACAGCATATCTCTGCCACTGATCTTCGCTAATTCCTCCCTATGCTTCACAAATACAACAGGACCTATCATCAATAATGTAAACAGCATCCTATAGGCTGAGATTATCATAGCCGGTGCATCAGAATACCTTACAAAAATTGATGAGGTAGAAACTGATAATACCGCAAGGATAAGTATAATATATGGATTTGGGGCTTTTGGCCTATGTTCTTGCATATACAACTCTCCATTCTCTTATATTGGCTTTATCATCATTATATCACGGCATTATATTTGAAGTATAGGTAAATAGCTGCTAGCCTCTGGTCATGGGTATCCCTTTTAGGCCGTGGAGGATAGCGGACTGAAACCACAGAAGGGCACTGAATTTTACTGGAAGGCACGGAGGATTTACACTAAAAGGCACAAAAGATATCAATCGTATAGAAAAATATCACTGCAGCGAAACAGAATAAGCATATGTGCAGTTCACAAAGGTATTGATCACTTACACATATGCTTATTCCTTACTATAGTATCGATAAAATAAATACTCTTCCGCGTTAATCCGTATTCTTTAAAATCCCTATCGCAGCAGTCCGATATCCTTCCTGTAATGGCAGCCGGTAAAGCTGACCTTGCCCATGTCCCTGTATGCAACCTCCCTGGCTTCGTCCAGTGAAGAGCCGAGAGCCGAGAATACCAACACTCTGCCTCCGTCGGTCACAACCTTGCCATCAGCATATTTTGTCCCTGCATGGAATATGATTCCTTCTTCTGCAGCCGTCAGCCCTTTTATCTCATGGCCTTTTTCATAATTCTCCGGGTAACCTCCCGAAGCCATTACCACGCACACGGCCGCATCATCATTCCACTCTACATCAATCTCATGAAGCCTTTCTTCTATAACTGCTTCCATTATCTCCGCCAAATCGCTTTCCAATCTTAGGAGCACTGCCTCTGTCTCCGGATCTCCGAAGCGGCAGTTGTACTCTATTACCTTAGGTCCGTTCTCAGTAATCATCAATCCAAAGTATAGCACACCCCTATAGGGTCTGCCTTCCTTATTCATAGCCTCTACAGTGGGGATTATGATCTTCTCCATAGCAATAGCCGCCGTCTTGTCATCATAATGAGGTGCCGGAGAGATGGCGCCCATTCCTCCTGTGTTGAGCCCCTTATCGTTATCAAAGACTCTCTTATAATCCTGTGCGCTCACCATCGGCAAAGCAGTTTTGCCGTCTACAAAGGCCAATATAGAGGCCTCCTTGCCTTGTAAAAACTCTTCTATAACCACCTTGTTCCCTGCATCCCCAAAATGCTTATCCATCATTATATCATCTATGGCTTTTACGGCTTCTTCTTTTGTGCCGGCAATTATTACCCCTTTGCCTGCTGCCAAGCCGTCCGCCTTTATAACCACAGGAAGTCCGAAGCTTTCCGCGTCCATCCTGGCCAAAGCTGCATCCTCATAGGNNTTGCAGTAGGTATATCATATTTTTGCATCAAGTCCTTTGCAAAGGCTTTGCTGCTTTCCAATAAAGCCGCATTTTGAGCAGGCCCGAATATCCTCAGGCCTCGGCTTTGGAAATAGTCAACTATTCCAAGGCTTAAGGGCAGCTCAGGCCCTACTACGGTAAGATCTATTTTATTATTCTTAGCAAACCGGCATAAACCTTCCACATTATCGGCTTTTATATTGACACATTCCGCCATCTGCCTTATGCCTCCATTTCCCGGAGCACAGCAGATGTAGCTTACCTTTGGGCTTTGAAGCAGTTTCCATATAATAGCATGCTCTCTGGCGCCGCTTCCAACTACCAAAACCTTCATACATTTCACCTCTCTTAATGTTTGAAATGTCTCATTCCTGTAAATATCATGGCTATGCCTTCTTTATTGCATACCTCAACAGAGTCCTTGTCCTTTAAAGAGCCACCGANNACCGGGCTGGATGATGGCTCTTATACCGGCATTGGCTGCGGCAGCTGCGACATCCGGAAAGGGGAAGAATGCATCGGATGCCATAACTGCTCCTTTTACCTGTTCTCCAGCCCTGTCTATACTCATTTCTGCAGACCAGATCCTGTTCGTCTGGCCGGGCCCTACGCCTAATGTCCTTCCATCCTTGGCTATTACAATAGCGTTGGACTTTACATGCTTTACTACCTTCCAAGCAAATAGCAAGTCCTTCATCTCTTGTTCTGTAGGCTTCTTCTCAGTCACATAGCTTATGTCTTCAGCGGAGAAATCCTTGTAGTCAGAATCCTGAATCAGCAGACCGCCGGATACCCTCTTCAACTCATAAGCCTCTTCAGGTCTGATCCTTATATCCTCCAGCTTCAAAACTCTCAGATTTTTCTTTTCTCTCAAGATTTCCAAAGCCCTATCGCTATATGAAGGTGCTATAACTATCTCCAGGAATATCTTAGCCAATTCTTCAGCCGTCTTTTCATCAATCTCTTCATTGACAGCTACGATGCCGCCAAAGATAGATATGGGATCTCCTTCATAGGCTTTCTCATATGCCTCGAAAATATTCTTTCCCACACCTGCGCCGCAAGGATTAGCATGCTTGACGGCTATGCAGGCAGGCTCATTAAACTCCTTTAAAAGCTCCAAAGCAGCATTTGCATCATTTATATTATTATAGGAAAGCTCCTTGCCGTTTAACTGCTCTGCATTATGGAGCCTGCCGGTAGTTTTCAATGCGTCCTTATAATAGGCCGCGCTTTGATGAGGGTTTTCACCATATCTCAAGTCCTGTGCCTTCTCATAGGTAAGGGTCAGAAGCTGCGGATACTTCTCCATCTCAGCTTTTTCCCATAGATAAGAAGCTATGAGAGCGTCATAATGAGCGGTATGATTGAAAACCTTAGCTGCCAGCTTAAATCTTGTTTTATCTGTCACTTGGCCTGTTTTCATGATTTCATCCAAAACCATATCATAATCCGATGGGTCGGTAATGACAGCTACATGCTTATAGTTTTTGGCTGCTGCTCTAAGCATGGATGGACCGCCTATATCAATGTTTTCAATGGCTTCCTCAAGGAGCACTCCATCCTTTTCTATAGTTTTCTTGAAGGGATAGAGGTTTACCACCACCATATCAATGGTGTTGATGTGTAGCTTTTCTAAGGTCTCCATATGATCCCGCTTTTCTCTCATGGCGAGCAAGCCGGCGAATATGTTGGGGTGAAGAGTCTTTACCCTTCCGTCCAGACATTCCGGAAAGCCCGTAACGTCGGATATGGATATGACCTTAATGCCTTCATCAGATAATGCCTTTGCAGTACCTCCCGTTGATATTATCTCTATGCCCTTTTCGTCCAGCTTTTTAGCAAAATCGATTATGCCGGTTTTATCTGAAACACTTATCAGTGCACGTTTTATCATAACTATCACCTTTCATTTTTATTTTACCCTCTTAGGTCAGCCACTAGCTTCTGGCTGCTAGCCTCTAGCATTAGGGCATTCCTTACGGGTCTTATTTAACCACGAAAAGGCACTAAAGGGTTCACTAAATTTCACGAAAGCTGTGTTTATTCTAACTTATTGCTTCATCGCTGGTACGCTAGAATATTATCATGATAAACGAACTATTTACCATAATATCAGCGTCTTTAAACGGTTCTCTTTCCTCCGTGAAAATCCGTGAAAGATTCAGTGTAATTCCGTGTTCCCCGTTTCCAGGATCCCAGCGGCATACTCAAATCCTATCAGCCTATTTGCCCGTGTTAATTCTAACTTTTCTGCCTTCTATCTCGAGCTTGCCGTCACAATACAGCCTTACTGCTTCGGGCAGCAGCTTATGTTCAGCCTCCAGCACCCTGGCTGCCAGGGCTTCCGGTGTATCATCATCCTCTACCCCCACAGCTTGCTGCAAAATTATGGGGCCTGTATCTGCTCCTTCATCAACGAAATGAACAGTAGCACCGGAAATCTTGGCTCCGTATTC
>DPSW01000428.1 GCA_003527145.1 Clostridiaceae bacterium
GTTTTTAAGGCCTTTCTGGATGCTGCCTTTCCTCATTTCCTTTTCCTCTTCCGTTTCCTTAGGAAGCCTGAAGGCAGCCATTACCTCATTGAAAGATTCACAATCCCTGTCTATATATTCTAAGAATTTTTTTCTATATCCATTTGCTTCATCAGCTATAGCTTCCATTTCGCCCTCAAGACCTTCATAGCCTTTTTTGCCTATGGTTAGATTCGCTACCATCGCTGTGAGGGCTGCCGCAAGGCCGGCGCTGAGAGCTGCTACACTCCCGCCTCCCGGCACCGGAGCGCTTGATGCGGTTTCTTCCAAAAAAGCTTTTATGTTTTTATCTGCTAACATAGCCTTCCTCCTTTTTTCTTATCAAAAGCTAACCTGCCGTTTTTTATTACTTTTTCTACAGTGCTCACGCCAATATGATACGGAATAAACTTATATGAGGGGAACTCCAGTATAAGCATATCACCTTTTTTACCCGGGTCAATGCTTCCTATCTCATGGGCCCTGTCAATGGCTGCCGCCCCATTTATTGTTAGAGCCGTGACAGCCTCCTCAATACCGATATTCATCTGCAGAGCCGCTAAAGCAAAAACCAAAGGAATGGATTCGCAAAAGCAGCTTCCGGGGTTGAAATCTGTGGCAAGAGCTACAGCACATCCCATATCTATCATTTTTCTTCCTCTGGCAAAACTCTCCTTGAGGCTGAAGGCGGTGCAGGGAAGCAGAGTTGCAACTACTCCTGCCTTTGACATATCCTCAATACCTCTGTCAGATACCTGGANNGAGCAGATGGTCTGCAGATGTGGCGCCAAGCTCCGCTGCCAGCTCTCCGCCTCCAAATTGCACGATTTCATCAGCATGGAGCTTTATCTTAAATCCTAATTCCTTGGCTCTATTCTGTATCCTTCTGGTCTGCTCTATAGAAAATACATTCTTTTCACAAAATACATCTGAAAACTCCGCAAGGCTTTCCCGGGCAACCAGAGGCATCATCTCGTTTATGATATAATCCACATAATCGTCTGTTCTCCCTTTATATTCTACAGGTGTGGCATGAGCTCCCATAAAAGTGCTGATGATGTCCAGAGGATGGCCTGAATCCAGCTCCTTCATAACCTTTAATTGCTTTATCTCGGTTTCTAAATCCAGACCATAACCGCTCTTGCATTCTACTGTGGTAACGCCAAAGGAAAGCATTGAATCAAGGCGGCTCATCCCGACCTCAAGCAGCTCTTCAGTCGAAGCTTCCCTCGTTGCTTTTACTGAATTGACTATGCCTCCGCCCCTTTGCATGATGTCCATATAGCTGTCTCCGCGAAGCCTCCATGAGAACTCTTCTGCCCTATAGCCCCCAAAGACAAGATGAGTATGAGAATCCACAAATCCCGGCAATACAGCTTTGCCGGCAGCATCAATGACCTCATAGTTTTTCTCATCAAAGCTTTTAAGTATTTCGGCATTTTTCCCTACCGCTTTAATCCGGCCTTCTTCTATAACCACTGCGCCATCTTCAATTATGTGCAAATCAGACATGTCTCTGCCCTGCTTTGCCTTAAAGCCGCTGCAAGTAACTATTTCTTTAGCATTCTTTATCAGCGTGTTATTTTTTCCCATAATTACGCACCATCACTTTTTCAATGCTCTTTCCACTGCATTCTTAACCAGCTCTTCCTTTGGTATAAAGGGCAGGGTTATGTGGTCCTTGCCTTCTTGAGTCTTATTGTATTCAATAGATGTGGTTATAGAATTCTCATTTCTTGCCCAGGCTCTCCTTGCTACTCCGCCCATGACATCCCAAAGCATCGCATCCTTGATTATATTGTCTATTCTTTCGCTTCCATCTAAGACCAAACCAAAGCCGCCATTGATGGCCTTTCCAATACCTACTCCACCGCCATTGTGAAGGGCAACCAGGCTCATTCCTCTCGCAGCATTGCCTGCAAAGCACTGGACAGCCATATCGGCCATGATATTGCTTCCGTCCTTGATATTGGAAGTCTCCCTGAACGGAGAATCAGTACCGCTTACATCATGATGGTCACGGCCAAGCATCACAGGACCTATCTCGCCTTTTCTTACCAATTCATTAAATCTTAGCGCAATCCTTGTTCTTCCCCAGGCATCCTGATAGAGTATTCTAGCCTGGGTTCCTACAACCAGCTTGTTCTTTTCGGCATCTCTTATCCATACCCAATTGTCTCTGTCCTGGGCTCTTCTGTTTGGATCGATGCAATCCATTGCAGCATGGTCTGTCTTTATAAGGTCTTCATGCTTTCCGCTCAAGCATACCCATCTGAAGGGTCCATAGCCATAATCGAAAAGCTCAGGCCCCATTATATCCTCTACATATGATGGGAATATAAATCCATCTTTTTCATCTACTCCGTTTTTAGCAATTTCAACTACTCCTGCATCATAGACAGCTTTCATAAATGAATTTCCATAATCAAAGAAATATGAGCCTCTGTTTACAAGCTCCTTTATGAGCTGGAAGTGATGCTGCAGGCTTTTATCTACAAGAGTGCAGAACTTCTCTCGATCTGCTTTAAGCATCTGAGTTCTTTCTTCAAAGGTAAGTCCCTGCGGGCAATAGCCTCCATCATATGGTGCATGGCATGAAGTCTGATCTGAAAGGAGATGTATATGAATATTGTTCTTAACCGCATATTCCAGAAGATCCACAATATTTCCATGGTAAGCTATGGATATAGGTTCCTTTCTTTGCATGTATTCGGCAGCTGTTTTGAATACCTCTCCCAGGTCTGCAGATACCTTGCTCACCCATCCCTGATCATGCCTTGTTTCGATCCTGGAATAATCCACCTCTGCAACTATTCCTACACCATTAGCAATTTCTATTGCTTTGGGCTGAGCACCGCTCATGCCCCCAAGGCCTGAAGTAACAAATAAATATCCGCTAAGATCCTCATCTGCCCCTATGCCAAGTTTTTTTCTGCCTGCATTGAGAATGGTGTTAAAAGTGCCATGCACTATCCCTTGAGGCCCGATATACATCCATCCGCCGGCTGTCATCTGCCCGTAATTTGCAACGCCCATCTGCATTGCATAATGCCAATCCTTGTTGTTATCGAACATGCCTACCATAAGCGCATTAGTTATGATCACTCTTGGATCGGTAGGCTTTGAATGGAAAAGTCCAAGAGGATGCCCTGATTCTATTACCAGAGTATGATGATCCGTCAATGCTTCAAGATACTTCTTTATAANNCTGCCCCGTCTCGCCGTAAGTCACCAGCTCATAAGGATACAGAGCGGTTTCAAAGTCCAAATTATTGTCAATCATTACTTGGAAGGCTTTGCCTTCTATGCAGTTTCCTTTGTATTCTTCGATAGGCTTTCCGTAAATCCTTCCCTGGGGCCTGAAACGATAACCATAAATCCTTCCTCTTGTAACCAATTCCTCCATAAACNNTCTTCCGGAACATATCTGAGTGCATTCTTCAGAGCAATTTCTGCCTGCTCCTTTGTTAAAGTAAAGCCTCGATCCGGAGCTCTCCTTATGCCTTCAACAAAAATAGGCATTTTGGGCAATTCATTATCCAGCTTTATTGTCATAGCGCCGGAAATATCATAATTTGTAGACATGACAGTCCCTCCTACCTTTTTATTTAAAAATATTTATTAAATCCCGATATCACTGCACACTGTCAATATTATATCATTTTTATGCAATAAAGACCTCTATTGGGAGTTTTAATGAAATTATACTTCCCTATGCATTACAAAATAATCATAATATTGAGAATTTAAAAAGATTACCTTATCTATGATTATAACTGCTGAACGTCATAAAAACGTCAAATATTAAAACAGGAGGTATTTCACCTCCTACTTCTTTAATCCCTCTCTGTCAACTATTTCGCTCAAAACCTCCGCAGCAGCAAAGATAATAGGGCTGCACCTTATTTCATCATTCCTGTACAATTCTTTTAGCTTTTTACAATTATCTGTTGATAGCTTGTCTTTAAATTTCTGAAAAAACTCTTTTGTAAGCTCCTTTATCTTATCACTTTCATGAGCCCTATCCTCAACATATAGTATTCCCAACACTGCCAGTGCACCTGTTAGGGCACCGCAGGTCTCTTCAATTGCCATACCGCCTCCAAAGGCCGCCATGGTCTTTAATGCTTTCTTATCAAGATTTAATCCGTAAGCTTCATTGGCTGCGTACAATATTGTTTCAGCACAATTCAANNAAGTCATAGCTTTTGTCATAGTATTTTTTTACAGCATTCGCCAACATTACAGTTTCCCCCTTATATATTGCCTCCAAATTCTTATAATAAAATTAACACTTTTTTTTCTTTAGTACAAGAATATTTTTCTGCATAACCTCTCTTTCAAGAAATTATCAACCCCAGGTATTTCGAGAACTAGTGGCTTACCTCCAACTGCTACTACTCAAGAGATCAATAAAAAGAAAAGGCAGGGTATAAAGCTCTGCTCTATCTTTGCTCCGCAAACATATTGAGTATGTCTATTTGATATTTGTCATTGACTTCTTTCAGGCGCTTTATGCCTTCTTCACAATAATCAATCCTGTTCATATTAAGATATGCGATAAAAATCTGGTTTAGCTTATTGTTGGACTCCATTTTGTATCTGATCTCTGCTTTTATTCTATATATAAGACCTATTTCATAAGGATTCTTTATTTTATCCGAATATTGGTCAGCCCTTTTCAGACTTTCTATAGCTTCCTTATAATTGCCCTCAGCTATAAGAAGGAGAGCCATATACCCTTCAGCTGTACCTCTTCCCCATATAGAATCCACCTTTTTATATGTTTCAAAGGCGCGCATGAAATAACTTTTAGCTCTGATATAATCACCTGCATCAAAGGCTGCTTGCCCTGCATTTGTACAGAAGGTTGCTAAGCTGCTGCCCGCCATTTTACTTTCGCATAAGGATATGGCTTTGTCATAGTATTCCAAGGAGCTTTGAAACCTCATATTATATCTTCTTATATCTCCCAGATAGCTGTATGCTGCTGCAATATGCATGGAGTATTTATCCTTGCAATTTTCAATGGATAAAAATCTATTTATGCATTGTTTAAGCAAATCCTCTGCCTGTTCATATTCTTTGTTCATTATCTTGTACAATCCATAAAGTCTTAGAAACATTCCGATATCAGCATTCAAGCTATATTCTCTTGCCATTTTCAAGCCTGCTTCTACATTCTCCTTCATAATCTGCATGTCCNNTTTTAAGGCATAATCTATCTCGCCAACCCTAAGAGAGCTGCTGATCATATCCTTTATAAGCTTTATTCCCCGCTTATATTGGCCCTGCCTTATAAGATACCTTCCCTTCATATGGTAAAATGCTATTTCAAGCAGGGTTATCTGATCCATGATAGGATAGGATTCCTTTAGCTTTACAAGCTGCTCTTCAATATTGCTTAAATATTTTAAGCTGTCTTCCGTAGTAAGATAAGGATGATAAATGTCTATATTGTAATTTCCATACAATGTTGGAAAAAGCTCATGGCTGAAATCAAGATAAAAATTCGCTGTCTTTATGTTATATTTCAAAGCTGATTCCATATCACCGCTTTTTGAAAAATGATAAATCAGCTTAGGATACAGAACAATATCCCTGTCATCACCAACTAGCCGGGTTTCAAGAATTCGTCCTATTCTATTATGAAGTACCTGCTTACGGCTGGCAGATTGTATATTGTATATAAATTCTCTGAGTTTTTGATGTGTGAATATTATGCTTGGGGACGACTTGTTATCTATCTCTTTTATAATAAATCGATTTTTTAAGTCATCGAGTATGTCCAGAAGCTTCAGTTTATCCACACCGCTGATCTCTGCCAGTACCTCAATAGATATTTCATCAAAAAACATGGATGAGATGTTGAGTATCTTTACCCCTTCTTCGTTTATTCCGATAAATCTGCTTTTCAATATATCTGTCATTCTCGCAGACATCATATCCATCTCTCTATTTTCACGCAAAGAGTTAATACATTCCACTATAAAAAATGTATTGCCTTCTGTTTCTTTATAGATATTTTCATAAATAGCATTTTTGAAGTTATAATCCGGTAACGCTCTCCTTGCAAACTCGGTGACTTCATCTTTTGTAAACCTGTCAAGCTCAATTTTGTTTAATCTGTTGTGCTTTACCATCTCAACAATAAAATCCTCTACTCTTTGTGAGCGGCCGTTTCTGCATGCCGCAATAACCACAACACCTTCGGTAAGATGCAGCAATATGCCCGATAGAAGTGATATGCTCAAATTATCCATCCATTGTATATCATCAAATACAACAATGGTCTTTTTTAATTTTGAGATCTTGCTAAGCAAACTTATTATTGTCTCTTCCAACATTTTAAGTCTCAATAGATTTGCCTTGATATTAATGGCTGACTCAGA
>DPSW01000124.1:0-2344 GCA_003527145.1 Clostridiaceae bacterium
AATAAATTAATACAGGAGAAAATATAAATACAGCCTAAAAAAACAGGAGGTGCGGCCATGAGCAGAAAAGGCCTTATGTCTGAGCAACTTAAATATGAAATTGCCAGAGAACTGGGAGTAGACCATATCGTGAGCTCGCAGGGCTGGGGAGGAGTCTCTTCAAGAGACTGCGGCAATATCGTAGCTAAGGCTATAGAAATTGCCAACGGAAAAGTTGGCGGCAGGTAACAGTCAAAGCAAAATAGGCGGTGGGAAATTCTCACCGTCTATTATTTTTCTTATGGCAAAATTTTTTCTACAGCATGACAAAATCATATGCTATAATGTTTACAAATCAAGCTGGCGGGGACGGTTATCGATAGCTCAAGGAAAGGATGATACGATGGCGCAAAAACTTATCAAGCTTAAAGGAAATACATATTATATAGATAGTGCAGTAAACATAGGTATAATAAGCGACGGCAGCGGCAGTGCCGTTATAGTGGACACGGGCCTGGATGATGATATGGGGCGAAGAATATTAAAGCTGGCGGGAGAGGAAGGCCTCGTACCTTCGGCTATAATCAATACCCATTCCCACGCAGACCACTGCGGGGGCAATAGCTTCATATCAAAAAGAACCTCAGCGCCTATTTATGCATCTGCTTTTGAAAAGGCGTTGATTGAAAATCCTATATTGGAGCCTTTTTATCTTTTCTCGGCTGCTCCGCCAAAAGAGATGAAAAATAAGTTTCTTATGGCAAAGGATAGCACCGTGAATCATATTATAGTAGAAGGAGAAATACAGATTCAGGGCATAAACCTTAAAATAGTGCCTCTGAAGGGCCACTCTCCCGGTATGGTAGGCGTTGCCACAGATGATGATGTCCTATTTGTTGGAGATGCCCTGTTTTCCTTAAACATATTGGACAAATATGGATTGGCATATTTTACAGATATAAAAAATACAATAAACACCCTTGAATATTTAAAAAGCTTAAAGTATGATTATTTTGTCCCCAGCCATGGAGACATACTGGAGGACCCCATACCCACCATTGAAGCCAATATGGCGAGGATTGACAAAATTATATCCCTAATAACTAATTACTGCTTCGACTACAGATCAAGGGAAGAAATCACGGCATATATGACAGTTTACTATGATATAAAGCTGAATATGGGGCAGTATTATCTTACCTCATCAACGGTATCTGCATTCTTATCATATATGACAGATGAAGGTATTTTGAAAGCGGAAATACTGGGAAACAATCTGAGGTGGATAAGGGTTTAGTAGAAACGAAAGGATTTGATATATATGGCAAAAGCATTGGCGCTTATGTCCGGCGGCCTCNNAGATAATTGCAGATCAAGGCATTGAAGTAACAGGCCTTTGCTTCAAGTCGGCTTTTTTCGGCAGTAAAAACGCTGAAAGAATGGCTGCCCAAATAGGCATGCCACTTATGATAGTTGATTTTACCGACGAGCATCTGGAGATGACCAAGCAGCCGAAGCATGGCTACGGCAAGAACATGAACCCTTGCATAGACTGTCACGCGATGATGCTTAACTATGCAGGCAAAATTATGGAGGAGCAGGGCTATGATTTCCTTATAACAGGTGAAGTTCTAAACCAAAGGCCCATGTCACAAAATTATAAGGCTCTTCAAACCGTAAAGGAAGAGTCGGGCTATGAGAACAAGATATTGAGGCCTCTGAGTGCCCTGAACCTTCAGCCTACAGAGATGGAGCTAAGCGGTATGGTGGATAGGAACAGGCTCTTAGGCTTCAACGGCAAGACGAGAAAGCCTCAGATGGCTTTGGCAGAAAAACTGGGCATAGTGGAATACCCAAGCCCTGCAGGAGGCTGCAGCCTTACCGAGCCTAATTTTGCAGGCAGGCTGAAGGATTTATACGAACATGACAAGGAAAATACTGACAGAAGCGATATAGAGCTGCTGAGGGTCGGCAGGCATTTTCGTCTCACGGATAAGGCAAAGGCCATAAGCACCAGAAATGAAGAGGAATATGAAGCACTGCGGGAGCGTATCAAAGATGACATGCTGGTCTTCGACACCGCAGAGTATAGTGGATCCACAGTTGCACTTAAAGCATCCGTGGGACATGAGCCTACAGCGGATGAAATTCAATTTGCTGCTTCAATAGCAGCCCGTTACAGCAAAGCAAGAGAAGAGGAAGAGGTACTGGTAAAGTACAAAAAACCTAAAGACGATAAATATGAGTACATCACGGTAAAACCGGCGGAGGACCGGGAACTGACAAAGCTTATGCTGTAATGTGGAGGTGAATCATGGATAGACGACCTATTGGCGTATTTGACTCTGGGATAGGGGGACTGACG
>DPSW01000124.1:2355-2875 GCA_003527145.1 Clostridiaceae bacterium
CTATGGCAGCAAATCCAAAGAAACGGTTATAAAGTTTTCCTTTCAGTGCATCAGGTTTTTGTTGGAAAAGGGAGTAAAGGCAATAGTGATAGCCTGCAACACTGCAAGCTCTGCCGCACTGGATGTGGCTCAGCAGAGCTTTGATATACCCATAGTGGGGGTGGTGGAGCCCGGAGCAGTAACTGCCTGCAGAGTGACAAGGACCAACAAGATAGGAATAATAGGAACGGAAGGCACTGTTTCCAGCGGAGCCTATGAAAAGGCGATATACAGGATAGACAACAGCGTAAACATGGTGCTCAAAGCCTGCCCGCTGTTCGTGCCTATAGCGGAAGAAGGCTGGCAGGATACGGACATCGCAAGGCTGACTGCCTTAAGATACCTGTCGGATCTGAGAGACAGCGGAATAGATGCACTTGTGATGGCCTGCACCCACTATCCCCTTATGGAAAAGACTATAGAGGAAGTCATGGGAACGGATATCAGACTGGTAAACCCGGCATACGAAACCGCAAAGGTG
>DPSW01000258.1 GCA_003527145.1 Clostridiaceae bacterium
AGAGGGTTTCTATTTGGTGCTCCTATAGCATATGAGCTTGGAGTCGGCTTCGTTCCTGTAAGAAAACCGGGAAAGCTTCCGGGTGAAACTATGAAGTATGAATACCACCTGGAATATGGCAGTGATAGCTTGGAAATTCACAAGGATGCTATAAAGCCCGGGGATAGAATAGCAGTCATAGATGATTTATTGGCAACCGGAGGAACTATATTATCTGCAGTCAAGCTCATAGAGAGTCTTGGAGGAATAGTTGTCCATATCGGATTTTTAATTGAATTAGAAGAATTGATGGGGAGAAAATCCCTATCTGAGTATAATATAAGTTCAATAATTAAGTATTAGAACTATAAAGCTCCTGGATAACCAACAGGCGTTCATGGGTATCAAACCCATTGAATTGAGTCTTTGTTGTTCAGGAGATTTTTTTATCTACTATATGGAATTGATATATCTATAATTTTAGAAGATGGTGTTAATATGCTCCAGGAATTAATTGATAAAATTAAAAAATATAATCCTACAGGAGACTTTACAATAATAAACAAAGCCTATGATTTTGCTTTAAATGCTCATCAAGGTCAAAAAAGGATCTCCGGCGAAGACTATATAATTCATCCAACAGCAGTGGCAGAAATACTTGCTGATTTGAATATGGATAATGCAACCATAGCTGCGGGTATGCTTCATGATGTAGTTGAGGATACAAAATATAGCTATAATGATATAAAAGATCTATTTGGCGAAGAAGTTGCTATGCTGGTGGATGGTGTTACAAAGCTTGGGAAATTGGAATATAGAACAAAAGAAGAACAGCAAGCCGAAAATCTGAGAAAAATGTTTATTGCCATGGCTAAAGATATAAGAGTGATATTGATCAAACTGGCAGATAGGCTTCATAACCTTAGAACCCTAAAATACATGGCTAAAGAAAAACAATATGAAAAAGCAAAGGAAACAATTGAAATATATGCGCCTATAGCTCACCGGCTCGGTATATATAAAATTAAATGGGAAATGGAAGATTTAGCCCTTAGATATATTGATTCGGAACACTATTATGAACTGGTTGAAAAGGTTGCAAAAAAACGAAAAGAAAGAGAAGAATATATAAACAGTGTTATAAAAACATTACAGGATAAAAACGAGGAAATGGGTATAGTGGCCCAAATAGAAGGGCGTCCTAAAAATTTTTATAGTATATACAAAAAAATGTATCATCAAAATAAGGCTTTTGAACAAATATTTGATCTTACCGCAGTAAGGGTTATAGTTGATACTGTAAAGGATTGCTATGGAGTCTTGGGTATAGTTCATACTTTATGGAAGCCCATTCCCGGCAGATTCAAGGATTATATAGCTATGCCCAAGCCCAATATGTATCAATCCTTGCATACCACTGTGATCGGACCGGATGGAGAGCCCTTCGAAGTACAAATAAGAACCTGGGAAATGCATAAAACATCAGAATATGGAATAGCAGCTCATTGGAAGTATAAGGAGGGCAAGTCCTCCCAGAATGAGTTTGATGAAAAGCTTAAATGGCTGAGGCAGATGCTGGAATGGCAGAATGAAGTAAGGGATACCAAGGAATTCATGGAAACCCTGAAAATCGATTTGGTGATAGATGAAGTATATGTATTTACTCCAAAAGGCGATGTAATTGATTTGCCTGTTGATTCTACACCAATCGACTTTGCTTATAAAATTCATAGCGCTATCGGTAATAAATGCGTGGGAGGAAAAATTAACGGAAAAATTGTTCCTCTTGATTATAAGCTTCAAAATGGAGATATAGTGGAAATAATCACTTCTGCAAACTCCAATGGACCCAGCCGGGATTGGCTTAAAATAGTTAAGAGTTCACAGGCAAAAAACAAGATACGCCAATGGTTTAAAAAAGAAAAAAGGGACGATAATATCCAGAAGGGGAAGGATATCCTTGATAAGGAAGTAAAAAAATTAGGCAATAGCTTATCAATTCCAATAAAAAATGAATGGATGGAATCCGTTTATAAAAGGTTCGGCCTTCACTCATTGGAAGATTTGTATGCATCTTTAGGTTATGGCGGACTTACCTTGAATCAAATAATGATGAAGCTTAAAGAAGAGATAAGAAAAAATCAAAAAATTGAAGTAAAAGAAGAAGAACAATTAGAAAAGCAAATCAAATCCGTTCAAAATAAAAAGAAAAGCACAAATACAGGCATACGGGTAAAAGGTGTGGAAAACATTCTTGTAAGGTTTTCAAAATGCTGCAATCCAGTTCCTGGTGATGAGATTTTAGGCTATATAACAAAGGGGAGAGGGGTATCCATACACAGAAAGGATTGTCCTAATGCAAAGGATTTAATTTCAGAGCCGGAAAGGTTGGTGGAGGTTGAATGGAATACCCAAAGCCTGGTTTCATACAATGCTGATATTCAGGTAAAAGCTAACGATAGGCAAGGCTTGCTGGCGGAAATAACTTCAATAATTAATGAAAGCAAGATCAATATTGTTTCTTTCTACTCAAGAACTTCTAAAGACAAGACTGCAAATATCAACTTTATTTTAGAAATAAATGATATAGAGCAGTTAAATAAGCTCATAAGAAAATTTAGAAGGATTGAAGGGGTAGTAGATGTATTTAGAGCAAAACAGTAGGAGGCAAGTTCATGAGAGCTGTAGTTCAGAGAGTAAAAATAAGTCATGTCGAGGTGGACGGTAAGATCACAGGCCAGATAGGCAAGGGCCTGATGATTCTTCTCGGTATAAGCGAAGATGATAAGACTGAAGATATAGATTACATGGTGGATAAAATCACTAATCTAAGGATTTTTGAAGATGATGAAAATAAAATGAATTTATCTTTATTGGATGTAAAAGGGGAACTCCTTGTCGTATCTCAATTTACGTTGTACGGAGACTGCAGAAAAGGAAGAAGGCCGAGTTTTATAAAGGCTGCAAGACCTGAAAAAGCTCAGCAATTATATGATCTGTTTATTAAGAAGGCTGAAGATCTCAATGTTAAAGTACAATCGGGAGTTTTTCAGGCCGATATGACTGTTTACATTGAAAACGACGGACCAGTTACATTAATAGTAGATAGTGAAAAAATAATTTAGTTGGAGGCAAATACGTTGAGATTTAAAAGACTGCCTTTAGGCATATATCAAGCTAATTGCTATATTTTGTGGGATGAAGATACGAGTAAATCCGCAGTAATTGACCCAGGCGGAGATTTCGAAGAACTGAAAGAGTTTGTTGAAAGTAATAAGCTCTCCGTCGAATATATTATTCTCACTCATGGGCATGGAGATCATATAGGCGCTGTAGCAAAAGCACGGGACTATTTTAAAGCGGAAATTTTGATTCATAAAGATGACTGTGATATGTTAAAAAATAATGAAAAGAATTACTCAAGCAAACTTGGATATGAAAAAATAGAAATAGAAGCAGATAAAGAATTAAATGATGGAGATATTATCAACCTTGGATCAATAGATTTATACATCCTTCACACACCCGGTCATACAAAAGGAAGCATTTGCATCAAATGTGAAAATACAGTTTTTTCAGGCGATACACTGTTTGCAGGCTCCATAGGAAGAACAGACCTAAACGGAGGCTCTTTTGAGGATATAATCAATTCTATCACTAATAAATTGCTTACCCTTTCGGACAATACTGAGATATATCCGGGTCATGGGCCTTCGACGACCATAGCTATAGAAAAAAGGAGCAATCCTTTTTTAAAAAATTGAGGTTGGTGGATAGAGGAAAAGATGATATTACTAAAGCTTATTGGACATGAATATATGAATGAAATATCGGATATTATCAAGCTTTTCTTTGGGAAAGAAGTGATAAGGCTATATGGTAATTCGGAAAATGATGATATGAATGGTGAGTATGTTTTAATTGAAAGCGAGATTATCACAGCTGAAAATAAAACATTCTATAAATCTTCATACTGTTGCTTTACCGGCGATAAGACATATGATTATACTCTTGTTAAAGAAGGCGGTCTGCTAAATTCCAAGGAAGTGAAGAAGGCTCTAAAAGTATCCATGTATAAGCTTTTGTCAAAAATAACCGATAAAAAATTGCCATGGGGGATTCTTACGGGTATCAGACCTATAAAAATAGTGCATCAGCTTTTGGGAAAAAATATGCAAAAAGATGAGATAGTTCACTACTTGAAAGACGAATATTATGTCAGTGATGACAGGGCTTTATTATCTATAAAAGTAGCTTTAGCTGAAGAAAAATATATAAGAAAACCAGATAAAAATCAAATAAGCATATATATTGGCATACCTTTTTGTCCAACTAGATGCAACTATTGCTCCTTTACTTCAAACCCCATTGATAAAAGTAAAGATCTTGTCCAGCCTTATCTTGATGCACTGATGACGGAAATAAGCCAAGTTTCTCAATATCTAAGAAATAAGGGGGTTAAAGCGCAGTCTGTCTATATAGGAGGTGGTACGCCTACCTCAATAAGTGCTGAAGATTTGAGGAAACTGCTAGGATGTATAAATGAGTTTTGGCATAGCAGTGAAGAGTTCACCTGCGAAGCAGGCAGACCTGATACTATTACGGCTGATAAGCTAAAAGCACTGAAAAGCCAGGGAATAACGCGGCTTAGCATAAATCCTCAGACAATGGATGATGAAACATTGATAAGAATAGGCAGAAAGCATGATCATGCACAAATCATTGAAAGTTTTTATTTGGCAAGAACCTTGGGATTCGATAATATTAATATGGACATGATTTTAGGACTGCCCGGCGAGGGTCTGGAGGAAGTAAAAAATACATTGAATTGGATGGCCCGATTGAATCCTGAAAATGTTACTGTGCATACCCTGGCTATAAAAAGGGCTTCAATATATAATGAAATAAGCCCGGATATGGGAAAACATTGTGATGATATGGTTTATGAGACGATGGAGCTGACGAGAGAAGCGCTTGAGGAACATGGTTATCACCCGTATTATCTATATCGCCAGAAATACATGGCTCAAAATTTAGAAAATATAGGTTTTTGCAAGAAAGACAAAGAATGCATATACAATATACAAATTATGGAAGAAAAGCAGAGCATCATCGCTTTTGGAGCGGATTCGGTCAGCAAAGTTTTTTTTCAAGAAGAAGACAGGCTGGAGAGACAGCATGATATCAAGGACTTAAAGCTTTATATAAGAAATATTGAAGATCAGATTGATAAAAAGCTGGAGCTTTTAAGCAAGCTTTTCTAAGAAATGGGAAGACTAATGATGAATATATATTGACATATTTATCATGCAATTATATAATAATAAACATTATATAAGCAATGAATGGGATAGTAGATATTTTGTCACTTGACAGGGAGGGGGAGCCGCTGATTGAGAGCCCCTTAAAGCAGGCAATATTGAAAGACACCCATGAGCTTCCAAGTTGAATATTATTAGATTTGGACGTATTTCTGCGTTAAGGAATGAAGATGGATATTATCCAAGCAGGGTGGCACCGCGAGATGAGCTCTCG
>DPSW01000050.1 GCA_003527145.1 Clostridiaceae bacterium
CCCCTGCCTGCCCTTCCTGCAGATTGTGTGACCATTTGAAAGGTCTTTTCTCCCGCCCTAAAATCAGGCAGGTTCAAATATGTATCCGAGGTGATAATGCCCACCAATGTGACATCCGAAAAATCATGGCCTTTTCCTATCATCTGGGTCCCGATCAGCACAGAAGCTTCTTTATTCCTGAATTTATCGAGTATTAATTTATGAGAATTCTTCCTGGTCGTTGTATCTGCATCCATCCTTAAAACATCTACATTATCAAATGTATTTTGAAATTCTCTTTCGACCCTTTGAGTTCCAATGCCGAAATACTTAATATAGCTGCTTTTGCAGCTTGGACATTCCTTAGGGTTTGGGCGAGAATATCCGCAATAATGGCAAGTAAGATAATTACCCTTAGCATGATAAGTCAGAGAAATATTACAGTTCGGACATTTAGCCACAAACCCGCAGCTTCTGCAGGAAACAAAGGTGGAATAGCCTCTCCTGTTTAAAAACAGTATTATTTGATCCTTCTGCCCTAATGCGATTTTTATTTCTTCCGCCAGGCTATGGCTGAAAATACTCTTATTCCCTGACTTTAACTCCTCTCTCATATCCACTATTTTTATATTCGGCATGGCTTTGTTGTTAACTCTGGTATTAATAGACACCAGAGCCATATTATTCAACTTATTTGTTGCCTTAAAATAGCTTTCAATGGAAGGCGTAGCAGAGCCAAGTAATAAATGAGCCCCTTCTATATCACATCTTTTCATTGCAACTTCCCTGGCATCATATTTGGGCCTGTTCTCTGATTTATATGTATTTTCATGTTCTTCGTCGATTATTATTATTCCAAGCTTTTCAAAAGGAGCAAATATTGCGGATCTCGCGCCGATGGCCACCTTGGCTTTCCCCTCAGCAATTCTTCTCCATTCATCATATTTCTCACCGTTCGAAAGGCCGCTGTGCAGCACTGCTACAGTATCGCCGAACCTGCTTACAAAGCGTCTGATCATTTGGGGAGTCAGAGATATCTCAGGAACAAGAACAATGCCTTGTTTGCCCTTTTTCAATTCAGCTTCTATCAATTGCAGATATATTTCTGTTTTTCCGCTGCCGGTAACACCATGAAGGAGTATATGATTTCCTTTTTTGAAGCATTCTTCTATTTCTCCCAAGGCTCTACATTGCTCCTTAGTAAGGATTTTCTTGCTCTCTGCTTGAATTCTCTCCTGTACCAATCTGTAGGTCTCTTTTTCCTCGATTCTGATAAAGCCCTTGCTAAGCAGGTTATCAATAGTAGCTTTACCGATTGCATAATCTTTTTGCAAAGCTTTAATGCTGATACCTGGTTTAGAACTAACTGTATCCATCAGCAGCCTTTGTTTTTTTGCATTGGCTGGAATTTCTGCGGTTTCAGTATCGGGGTAGACAAATTTTTCATACATTATATTCTCTTGGCTCTTTACTTTTTGATGTTTCTTGAGTACCCCAAGCTTTATGAGCTTTTTGACTGCATTCTCCAAAAGATTATCATTAAAATTATCTCTTAATTCTTCTTTTGTAGCCCTTCCTCCGTTTTCCTCCATAAAATCCAAAATATCCATAAGTGTTTGAGGATTGCCTTCCTTCAGCAAATCTATATTTTTGCTGTTCTGGTTCAACTCATATATATATGTGTTTTTAATCCTTATATTAGCAGGCAATGCTCCATGAATGGCTTCAATATAATAGCACAGGTATTTTTCCCGCATCCATTTTATGAGCTTAAGCATATCTGCGGACAAAAATATATCATCGCTGGGCAATCCCGCTATAGCCTTAAGCTTGCTCATTTCCAAATCAGTATTGCTTTTTAAGCCTACTACATAACCTGCAATTTTTTTATTTCCTCTTCCAAATGGCACTATCACCCTGTGCCCAACANNTTGCATTTATTATCTACTATGATTTGTGCAATCTTCATCTCATTCAAAATATCTCCCTACCTCCCCCTTAAAAAAACTCAGGATTTTTAACCACCGAAAGGCACTGAATTTTTCAAGAAAAAACACGAAAGGATTTTTTATAATCCTAGGAAAGTATAATTTTAGCTCAATATAAATTTGACCTAATTAATTACGAAAAAGGCTTCCTCGATTGTTAAAATAATTCCAATGGAAGCCTTTATTATTTTATTTTTTTATTGATTTTTGTTAATTATTATCAAACTTTCAATGGTTTCCGTCTCCCAATTGCTGCAAATGCATCACCTTATCCAATATCAGATCTGCCAATTGATGCTTTGACATCTTCGGTATGCTCTCTACATTTCCGCCTCTGTCAATTATTTTTACAATATTTGTATCGGTCGCAAAGCCGGCCCCTTCCGTAAACAGATCATTAGCCACTATGAAATCAAGATTTTTTTTCAATACCTTTTCCTTTGCATTCTCTATAAGATTCTGTGTTTCCATTGCAAAGCCAACCAATATTTTATCCCCTTTTATTTTACCCAGTTCATATAATATATCCGGATTTTTTACCAGCTCTATGGTTAGATTTTCGTCCTTTTTTTTGATTTTCTGATCATGGGCTATAGCAGGAGCATAATCCGCCACTGCAGCGCTTTTTATTATTATCTGAGCCTCGTCGAAATGCTCCATAATCCTTCTCTGCATGTCCTTCGCGGAATTTACAGAAATCAGGCGGACGCCCTTGGGAGTTTTTAATGCGGTAGGCCCTGATATCAGATATACCTTGGCTCCTCTTTCTGCAGCTTTTTCCGCAATAGCATAGCCCATCTTCCCTGTAGAATGATTGGAAATAAACCTCACCGGATCTATAGGTTCCCTTGTCGGACCCGCAGTAATAATAATTGTTTTATCCTGGAGATCCTTCTTTGTGTTCAATATTTCATTTATACAAAGCTCTATATCATAAGGTTCAGCCATCTTGCCTTTTCCGATATCACCGCAAGCAAGCCTGCCTTCTCCCGGCTCTATGAAATGGTAACCAATCTCTTTCAAACGGTCAATATTGGATTGCAGGATTTTATTTTCATACATGTTGCTGTTCATAGCAGGTGCAAATACCAAAGGTGCTGTCGTTGCCATTGCTACAGTGGTCAGCATATCATCAGCTATGCCATTTGCTATTTTCCCTATGATATTGGCTGTAGCAGGCGCAATAACAACAGCGTCAGCTTTTTTTGCCAGAGATATATGTTGAATCTCCCAATATTTAGGTTCTTTAAACATATCGACGATCACTTGATTGGAAGATAGTGCCTGAAAGGTTAACGGGTTGATGAAATTAATAGCGTTTTCAGTCATTATCACATCTACATTGGCCCCTGCCTTGACTAAACGGCTTACTAAATCACAAGACTTATAAGCAGCAATACCGCCGGTCACACCTAAAACTATGTTTTTATTCTCTAGCATTACTCTCACCTGATTGCTTATTTTGTTTTCCACTGATGCATTCAAGCTTGCCTTCTGCAATCTCCTGTATGGCAATGGTTACCGGCTTTATGGAGTTGATATCCACCAGGCTCGGCTGGCCGTCTACCAGCTGCCTGGCCCTTTTAGCCACTGCAACAACAAGTGTATATTTGCTGTCAACCTTCTGAAGTAATGTATTTATTGTAGGACTTATCATTATAATTCCTCCTTGAACTCTAATAAATCAATATGATATCTACTTAATCTGCACTTTTCCGCTTTAATTATGCAATAAATCTTTTCTACAGCGCTGTTTAAATTGTCATTAACAACAATATAATCATAGTATTTTGCTTGTTGGACTTCTTCAAAAGCACAAGTCATTCTCTTATTCATATCTTTTTGAGTCTCAGTCCCTCTTTTGACAATCCTGTTCTTTAGCTCTTTAAAAGAAGGCGGCATTATAAATATAAATATGCCATCCTCATAGTTTCTTTTAACCCGTTTAGCTCCTTGGATGTCAATTTCCAAAATAACATCTTTTCCATTGCTGATCTTATCCATAACATTTTTTTTAGGAGTACCGTAATAATTATCATAAACACGGGCAAACTCTAAAAAATCTTCGCTTTCGATCATCTTTTCAAAAACTTCTTTTTCTTTGAAATAATAATTTATGCCATCAATTTCACCCTGACGCGGTCTTCTTGTAGTGGCTGAAACAGATAGCTCTAAATTATCTATACCTCTTTTCATCAGCTCCTTGCAAATCGTACCCTTCCCAACAGCCGAGGGACCGGAAATCACAATTAGCAATCCTTTATTATTTACCATAGATGCCTCACCTTACACAATACTTATTCTTCAACCGGCTCTTCTTCTTCCTCTTCCTCCGATTCAACCTTGTCTACCAGCCGGTGGGCTACTGTTTCGGGCTGTACTGCTGATAATATGATATGATCGCTATCGGTAATGATCACCGCTCTTGTGCGTCTGCCATAGGTTGCGTCTATCAGCATCCCCCTATCCCTCGCTTCTTGCACTATTCTCTTTATAGGCGCAGATTCAGGGCTTACTATAGCTACTAGCCTATTTGCCGATACAATGTTGCCAAACCCTATATTGATAAGTTTAATGTTCATTCTAAATCCTCCTAATTATTCTATGTTTTGTATCTGTTCCCTAATTTTTTCTATTTCGGTTTTTAAGTTCACCACATTATTGATTATGTCTATCTCAGCGCCCTTTGAACCTATTGTGTTTACCTCTCTGTTCATTTCTTGAATTATAAAGTCAAGTTTTTTCCCGATAGTACCTCTGGAATCCATTGTTTTTTCAAACTCTGATATGTGACTTCTCATCCTTACTATTTCTTCATCTATACTGCTCTTATCTGCCATTAATGCCACTTCCGTCATAAATCTGCTTTCATCAAGAGGTATACCTTTACTCAATTCCAATATTCTTTCCCGGAGCTTATCCATATATGCATAGACCAAGCCTTCGTCTTTCGCATCTATTTCATCAACTATCTCCTTTATATATCGCAACTTGCCTTTAATATCCGTAAAGAGTCTCTGTCCCTCTCTCTCTNNCTGAGACAAACCTTCAAAGGCTTTTTCTAAAGCCGCCTTCAAAATTCTCCAGAGCTCATCTTCCTCTTTCTCAACCTTTTCTACTTTAATAATGTCTGAGAACCTGGTTAACAAAGAAAGATTAATATCGTCTTTAATATTGAATTCGTCTTTTATTGCATTTAAACACTCTATATAAGATCTGGTCAAATTAGTGTCAAGCTTTATTTCTACATCCTGCCCAAAGGAATCATAATTGATAAAGATATCAACTTTTCCT
>DPSW01000016.1 GCA_003527145.1 Clostridiaceae bacterium
CCTTCTCCCAAAACTGATGAAAAGGAAGCAGCATTATACTTTGCGAACAAAAAGTATGTGGAAACAGGCGATGAGAAGCTAGAAAAGCTTATTTCAGAAAAGCGGATTGTGAAATATGGGGATATATCTTTAGAAGAAGCTGTTGTCAGAGAACTGATGAAAGGACCCGAAAGCTCTGAACTTGCTACAGAAATCCCATCAAGCGCTAAGCTGATAAGTGTCGAGCTAGCCGATGGCACAGCTTTTGTAAACTTTGCTCAAGAAGGTTTGTACGGAGGCTCTTTGCAGGAGACCTTTACCATCAGTCAGATAGTTAATAGTTTAATGGAGCTGGGAAGTATAAAAAGAGTCCAATTTATGATTGACGGGAAAAAGGCAGAAACTCTTATGGGCCATATTTATACTATGGGTGCTTTTGAAGAAAAGGTAGAATTCTTTACGGATTAAGATGAAGAAGAAAACAGTGTGGTATGCTCCTCACTGTTTTCTTCTTTCTTTCACTTCTTTTAGAAGTTGCTGGTTTCCTCCATCGGTAAACAATTTGTAAGCATCATCATAGTTTAGATCCATCTTATCTGAAATGTTATATTTTTTCTTTACTTTGATAATCCTTCTAAGTGACTCGTTGATGCGTTCTTCTGAAATCAATCCGTTGGCGGCGCCTTCTTTAAAAGCTTTCAGAACCTTGTCCTGAACTTCCTTTGTATGACCTATTACAAATATATCTGCGCCTGCATTAAAGGACTCTATTACTGATTCCGCAACAGATTGATCGCCTTCCATGAAACCATACATTTCGATCTCATCGGTTATTGCAAGGCCTTGGAACCCTAACTCGTTTCTTAAAATATCAGTTAGAAAAACTTTAGATTTTGTAGCAGGTTTTCCCGATTCATCAATTTTAGGAAAAGCAAGATGTCCTATCATTATTGCATCTATTCCTTCTTCTATAGCATTTTTGAATGGAAGAAGCTCTCTGGATTCCAAAAGGCTGCGATCAATATCAATTATCGGGAGTTTGCTGTGAGAGTCAACCTTGGTATTGCCATGGCCCGGAAAATGCTTTGCTACCGCAATTATTTTTTCTGAAGCCAGACCTTTGATAAATGAAATCCCATGGCTGGATACCCTATCAGCATCCGTTCCATAAGCTCTCACCTTTAATAATTCATTATCCTTAATGCTTAAAATATCAAGCACCGGCGCAAAATTCAAGTTAATACCAGAGGCATAAAGCTGCTTTCCAACCACTTTTCCGGATTTTTCAGTCAATGCCGTATCATTAATCCTGCCGAAGATCTTTGCGTCAGGTATGGTAGTTCCATCTTCAGGCATCCTGGATACTGTGCCGCCTTCTTCATCGACAGATATGAAAAGCGGAAGAGGATTACCATTATTCCAATCCTTNNGTTGGAGTTCAATTCATATAGCTCCTTGAAGCTGTCGTAATTTCTCTTGAAGAGAATGAAGCCGCCGACTTTATTGTCTTTTATGAAGCTCATCAATGTTTGAAACTTTGTATCTTCAGGAAAGCCAATTATTACAAGCTGTCCTATTTTTTCATCCAGAGTCATATTGCTTATGAGCTTATCCTCATAAGCCAGTTCCGGCTGTTCTTCATTGTCAGCTTCACTTGGGGGCGAAGGCGGTATCTCTGGCTGGATATCCTTATCAGATTTATTTAAATTTTGGCAGGATATAAGTAGAACCATTGTTGATAGTAATACGATTATTGCTATAATTTTTTTCATCATTCAGTACCTCATCAATATTTTATTTGGCATTTCATCATTTTAATCCTTATATGATTTTAATTGATTGTATATTATTTTGCAAATTAGAAAAAATATACTTATCTTGAAAAAGGGAGTGTGGATATGCCGGGCTTGAAACGCGGCACCTTGGTGATCATCGGCGGTGCCGAGGATAAGACAACAGATATGCAAATATTAAAAATTGTATATAGATTATCTGGAGGGGATAATGGTACTGTTGCCGTGGTGACTACTGCGACAAGCAGTCCATATGAAGCGGAAAAAGAATATAATGATATATTTAAAAGCTTGGGCAGCAAAGCTGTATATGGCATAAACGTATCAAATAGAGCCCAAGCGGATGATAGGCGGTTGATAAAGCAAATCAGAGAATGTGATTGCATTTTTTTTGTTGGAGGAGACCAGCTTAGAATATCAAGCATATTAGGAGGGACTGAATTTCACAAAGCGATTCTGGAAGGCCTTAATAATGGCAAGGTCATAGCCGGTACCAGTGCAGGCGCATCCATGATGAGCCAGGTTATGGTAGTCGAAGGTCGAGATGATGAAGCTCCAAGGAAATGCACATTGAAAATGGCACCGGGAATGGGTTTGCTTCAAGGTGTTATTATTGATCAGCATTTCAATCAGAGGGGCAGGATTGGAAGGCTTCTGGCGGCTGTAGCGCAAAACCCGGGAGTCATAGGAATCGGTATAGATGAAGATACGGCGGCTATAGTTAATAGTGAGCTCAATCTCAAGGTAGCTGGGTCTGGTGTGGTAACAGTAGTTGATGGGAGAGAGATAACTTTCACGAACACTTCAGAGCAGTATGCTGAGGAGCCTTTAGCTATTACAAATGTAAAAATTCATGTCTTTCCGGAAGGTTATGGGTTTAATCTGGTTACAAAACAGGGAATAATACAAAAAGATGAAGAAGAAGCTGAAGATAATAACTTAAAAACTGAGGAGGATAAAAAGTGAAAATCATAAGCAGCTATGCTTACCCCGGAAGAAATATTTACAGTCATAAACCTGTTGTTAAAATGGTGGTAGATCTAGATGGGCACTATGACACCCCCACAAAAGCCATCAATGGTTTAAATGATGCTTTATTAAAGGTTCTTCCTGGGTTGGGAAGGCACAATTGTTCTAAAGGACATGAGGGCGGCTTTGCTGAGAGGCTTGAGGAAGGCACATATATGGCTCATGTTATAGAACATATGGCTATTGAGATACAAAACCTTTTAGGTTATGATATAGCATACGGCAAAACTATCAGAAGCGATAGTATGAATGTTTACAATGTAGTTTACGGATATATCAATGAATTAGCCGGCATAGAATCCGGCAGAATTGCTGTTGATTTGCTGAACAGTATTATCGCCTGCCAGGATTTCAATTTTGAAAGCGAAATGAAGATTCTTAAGAGCAAGTGTGTTCAATCAGATATCGGAGTAAGCACATCAATGATAAAAAAAGAAGCAGAAAAAAAGGGAATACCGGTAATGAAAATTGGAGATGGGAGCTTACTCCAGTTAGGGTATGGGAAGAACAGCAGGAGGATACAAGCCACATTATCGGATAATTCCACATGTATAGCGGTCGATACGGCTTGCAATAAAACCCTGGCTAAAAGTATAATGGCTGAATACGGCATACCTGTTCCTGAAGGCAAAATCGTAAGAAGTGAGAATGAGCTGCTGCAATACTGCATGAGCATAGGCTTCCCGGTTGTAATAAAACCCAATTTCGGCAGCCATGGAATTGGTGTATCAATAAATCTAAAAACTCCTGAGGAGGCGTTGGAGGCCTATAAGATAGCTTGTGAATACGAAGACACAATACTTGTTGAAAAGTTTATCAAAGGCAATCATTACAGGCTCTTGGTTGTTGGAGATAAAGTGGTTGCGGCTTCACTGCGTATCGCTGCCCATGTAATAGGTGATGGAGAAAGTACAATAGCAGAGCTCATAGATAGAGAAAATAGGGAAAATCCGCTGAGAGGAGAAGACCATGAGAAGCCATTGACCAAAATAGTTGTAGATAAGGTGGTTCAGGCATATTTAAAAAAGCAGCATAAGAGTTTAGACTATATTCCTGATGAAGGCGAAAAGATTTTTTTAAGAGAAAATGATAATCTAAGCACTGGCGGTATAGCAATAGATGTTACCGAAGATGTTCATCCGGAGAATTTAAAGATGGCAGTAACAGCAGCTCAGGTTATTGGATTAGACATTGCCGGTGTTGATATCACTGTAAGTGATATCGGGGTTCCCCTTACAAAGGCAGAGGGAGCTGTTATAGAAATCAATGCTGCACCAGGAATAAGAATGCATCATTTTCCCAGCTATGGCAAAGGAAGAAATGTTGCAGGTGAAATAGTCAACCTATTATGCTCAGAGAAAAGGAAAATGAGCGTTCCGGTAATTTCTGTCACAGGCACCAACGGAAAAACTACTACTGTAAGAATGATTTCCCACATACTAAGGGGCACAAGCAATGATGTGGGAATGACCACCACAGATGGGGTATATTACAACGGCGAATGCATAAGGCATGGAGACAATACCGGACCGATAAGTGCCAGAGCTGTTTTGATGGATAAACGTGTGGACTATGCTGTATTGGAAACAGCCAGGGGTGGGATAATAAACAGAGGTCTGGGATATGATTTGGCAGATGTAGGCGTGATAACAAATATACAAGAAGACCATTTAGGTATAGATGGAGTATATGACATGGAGGATTTAGCTTTTGTTAAAGCTCTTGTAATTGAGGCTGTGAAAAAAAATGGTTATGCTGTGCTCAATGCTGACGATGAGTATTGTATGGTGATCAAGGAAAGGGTAAAATCCCAGCTTATATTATTCTCCGCAAAAGCTGATAACAAGTATCTGCAAGAGCATATAAACCGCGGCGGTATTGCTTTCTTTTCAGACGAAAAGGCAATATACTTCAATGATGGGCATCAATCAAGAATACTGATTAGCCTGGATGAAATACCTGTAACCATAGGAGGCGTTCTTAAGCATAATATATATAATGCTCTGGCTGCTTCTTCAGGGGCTTATGGACTGGGCGTAGAGCCGGAAGATATAGTGAGAGGGCTTACTTCCTTCAAATGTGATGAAAAAGATAATCCGGGACGTTTTAACCAATTTGATGTAAGAGGAGTTAAAGTCGTTATAGATTATGGACATAACATAGATGGTTACAAGCATGTTTTGAATTCGCTCAAGGAGATGAAGAAAAGAAAGCTGATAGGCGTTATTGGCGTACCTGGAGACCGCACAGATTCAAGCACTTTGGCTATTGGTGAAATGAGCGGGAACTGCTTCGATAAAATCTATATAAAAGAAGATAAGGACAAGAGGGGGAGAAAAGCCGGGGAAATAGCGGACCTGCTTAAGCAGGGATGTCGACTGGGTATGNNTATGATCGCAGAGTCGGAAATAACTATAGAACTATCTGAGGAGAAGGCCTTTGAAATGGCCATTGCTAATGCAGAACCAGGGGATATAGTGGTTGTATTCTATGAGGAATATGAACCACTCCTTCGGGTTATTGAAAAGATGAGAAATTCATATGAAAAAACAGGGCTTATCATTGCATGATAAGCCCTCTAAAACTCAGCTTTTTAATACTGAATGAAGCCTCGTTCAATAAAGCTGAGAAATACTGAGAGGATCTGCATCCCAGTATTTTATTATAAATTTATCTCTGTTTTTTCTTGACAGTACAATCTTATACCTGATTATGTTTTTGCCTTCTTTTATTATTATTTTTGTACGTGCTTCTGTAGATGAACTTGGAGATTCGGCGCGATGCGGATCACTCATCGCCCATAGNNATTTTGCTTCTATTGTTGATTAAGTTTTCAACTATATTCCTATTGTTTTTTACAAAATCACTATCCTCCGTTTGATCCCAATAGCTTAATGCTTTTGCTGCGTTACCTGACAAAATGTCGTTTATATGCTTTTGTATTGCAGCTCTTATTTCAGAAATCTCACTGGATTCAGGATGGGTGGAAAAGCCCGTAATAAACCAATCCTTATCGTTTTTTACCAACTCAATTGANNTTGATCGAAGCCTTATTGCTTTTAATTGTAATGCTGTCAAAGCTTAATGAAGGAGGAATGTAAGACTCTTTTTGAAAATTCGGCAAAGGAGTATTAAATCGCTTAAAATCTGTTAATTTGTTGTTAAGAGCTTCTTGTGGTATTGGGTAGGTTGTGTTTGTATATATATTCTTAGCTTGAATTTCATATTCCTCATAGCTGCCATTGAAATCATAATCCAGAAGGAACATGTTCAAAATAACAGACTTGATCTTTGATAAATTTTCATCGTCTGTTCTATATATATTTTCAGTAACCTTAAAGGATTCAAGATCTAGATTTATTGAATTTTCACTGTAATTGCTTATAAAATGAAGCTTATCCTCAGCAGGACTCAAATAGTAGGATGGTGTGCATAGAGGGAAAGACTTCTTTACCATATTACTGGGATTTATTTTCACCAGAAGGTACCTGTCGTCATCGTGAAAATTAGAGTTCAGTGTTGTATATATTACTTCGCCCGTCGATTTTAATATGCTTGCACAATATATAGGCCCGTTTTCAATTGCCTTACTTTCCAGGGTCTTCAAGTTTACGATTTTTAATCCTTGCATCAGGTCTATGGTGTAAATTAAATTTGAGCTGTCGGAATCCATATAATACCCGTCGGCTATTTGTGTAAAGGTTTTATTATCAAAGTTATACAAGGCAATTATGTTATCATACCTATTATTCTTCATTTCAGCAATATAAGTATTATGGCTATAACTCATCTTTATAAATGGAGTATAGCTGTCTGCGGCGATAGAAAGAAATTCCTTTGAAGCAATGTCGAAGACCATCCTGTTGTCGAACATCAATCTTTTAGAATCACGGGACCAGCTTATACTATTAAACTGCCGGTAGTTGTATTTTTCTAATATTTTTTGAAGCTGCTCATTTTCAACGTTATAAATATAAACGCTGTCTTCGCCATCTATGAAAGCCCACTGCTTTCCTTCATTATCGAATTGGAAGCTTTTTATGGACATAAATTTGCCCAAATCTTTCTCAGTGCTATTGGACACATTGATAGCAAATAGTTCAATATACTGCATCATCTTGCCTACTATTACCATGCTATTTTTTGTGTCANNGGATATTCTTATAGCCGATAACAGTACTGTAATCAGGAGTAATAGCTATAGGGATAATATCTTTGGATATTTTGCTTATAGCTTCTCTATTTTTTTCAATGATGGCTTTTTGAGATATAGCTTCAAATTGCCAATCTTTGATATTAGCAGATGAATTGCTCTTATCTTTATCATTATTTTCAAGTATGACCAGCTCATTCTCTCTAATAGCACAAGAAGAAAGTAATGCTGTAAAACATAACAAAACTATAACTAATTTTTTCATGCGGCATCCCCCTGTTTTAGCAATTATAACCTTATTATAACCTGAGTGCCTTCTCCCCTATGGCTTATAAGCTCAATGCGGGCTCCGTGCTTATCAATTATTTCCTTGACAATGGAAAGTCCG
>DPSW01000163.1 GCA_003527145.1 Clostridiaceae bacterium
ATAAATTTTTGACGAAAGAACGGTCAATCTTTAAGGTGTCTATGGGGAACTCCGTCAAATAAGCCATAGATGAATATCCTGTGCCGAAATCATCGATAGCGATGCCAACTCCCATATCTTTTAGGATTTTCATCTTCTGCAGCTTTTCAGACACACCGTCCATAGCAGCGGTTTCAGTGATCTCCAACTGCAGATAGCCGGGCTCTAAATCGGTTTCATCGAGAACTTCCCTCACCATATTGACAAAGTTAGGCTGGTCAAATTGAAAAGCCGACACATTGACTGATACGGTTATAAGCTTCTTTCCTTTTGACTGCCATTCCTTATTTTGTCTGCAAGCTTCCTTTAAGACCCAATTCCCTAAATCAACGATGAATCCGCTTTTTTCCGCTATATCGATGAGATTAGGTATGGACATGCCGCCAAATTCCTTATGCCTCCACCTGAGCAACGCCTCAGCTCCTGTTGCTTCTCCGGTCCTGACATCGATAATAGGCTGGTACAGCATATACAGCTCATTCTTTTCAATTGAATGATACAGCTCGTTTTCGATATACTGTTCTTTTCTCACTACGTCGTCAATGCTTGAGCTATAAAGATTGTATTTATTTCCTCCGGCCTTTTTAGCCATGAGCTTGGCCAAAGTTGCCTGATGTATCACTTCCGAATACTCGCGCTCCTTATCGGGAATCAGGCTTACGCCGATACTGACCTTTATGATAAATTCATATCCTTTGATCCTGATTATCCTGCAGCAATTCTTCCATAAGCTTTCGATGCGTTTTTCTATGGTTTCAGCATCCTTTTCCCATATAAGGAATATAAACTCGTCCCCAAAAAATCTCCCCAGGGACTCATCCTGATTTATAAATGCTTTCAGTCTCCGGGATATGGTGGAAAGGGCTTCATTTCCACCCTCATAACCAATGATGCCGTTTATCTTCTTAAAATCATCTATCGATACAATTCCAACAGCTATTGCTCCAAGCTTATCTCTCAATAGATCAACCTTGCAAGGCAACTCTGACAAAAAACCTATATAGTTATATAAGCCTGTCACTTCATCTTTGTATGTAAGGTCTTTTATTCTATTAAGCATCAAATTAAAGCTTTTTCCGGCATCTCCGATTTCATTGGGCAGTCCTTCATCTGCTTTCACATGCAAATCCCCATCGGCGGCTTGCTCGAAAACCTTTTTCAGTTTCATAATCGGTCTGGTAACCCTGCCGGAATATATATAGTAAAACAATAGGATCAATGCAAAGCATATAAAAAATAATGCCAGGATAGTATTCCTTACCTTAGCAACTTCCCTATAAACCTCATCCTTAGATATTGATATAATAAAAGTCCAATCCGGCGAGCCTTTTATTTTCTTAAAGAATGCCAGCCTCTTGGAGCCACCGGCATTATTGTACTCAACTGTGCCTGATTCTCTGCCCAAAACGGATTGAATGGCTTCCTTATCATCAGATATGTATTCTCGGGCATTATTGCTCGCTACTACCAAACCCTCGCTGTTCAATATTAAGCCGTATCCGGTATCACCTAAACTCATTTGCCCGATTATTGTATTTAAGAAATTTACTTCAATAACAATATTGACAAGCCCTGTAATTTCCTCTCCACTTTTAACAGAATGAGAAATAATGATTATTGGTGTATCCGGTTCTGCAAAGGGACTGATAAAGGGTTGAGAAATATGGTACTCCTTTTTTTCTATGAATATTTTTTCATATTGCTCCTGCTGTGATATTTGGACATCAACACCTCTGGTATTCCAGCCTTGACCATCCGGTTTGGCTATTGTCATATTCCTTACTTTGCTGTCTAATACAAACTCAGGAAGATACATTTTTATTTTTTCCAGATCCATTGATTTTATCAAAGAGGTTTTAGAGACCACCTCTACTTGATCTAGAAATCCGGCTAATTCCTTCTCAACTTCCCCGGCTCTGGAATTTGCTATTTCATTATATTGAGCCTTTATTATTTCAGGCAGCTCTTTTAGCTCCGCATTAGCCGATAATATTAGAATAGAAAAAAATACTATAGAACCGACCAACAAGTAAGTAAGCATCTGCCACCTTATAGACTTAAGCATTTTGTCACCTGCATATATAATATTCTCATTCAATTTAATAAATTTATTGATCACTTTTAGTCTTTTCTACATATTTATCAAAATTCTAACATTATTATAGCAAATTCTTCTAGCTATTGATAGTATAATTATTACATCATATTATTGAATGATCTTGAATATCATATAGCGATGTTCGAAAACTGACTGCAATAAAGCTTATGATGCTGCACCTTTTATCCAATGGCTTCCGCTTTCAACAGTCTCACCATTATTTACTTTGCAATATCTTTCAATGGCCTTGCAAACTGTCTGGAGTAGCTCAAAAGCAAGCTTGTTGCTTTAGCTGCATATAGTCAATCTATGACATTTGGAATTATACCCGTTTCATATTGAAATCTCTCTGCAATCCCTTTTATTTCCTGTTTGCCTATAGTGCCATGCAAAAGCTGTATGCTTTTGCTTTTATTGTCTTTTCTATAGACAATACAAATAGTATCATGTGTTATTTCAACTCCCTCCAATCTGATTCCGTCAATATTGAATTTAATCACTTTTGATCCAAGCAATATGCCAAAGCAAGATATAATAAACTCTAAAGCATCAGTTGAATTTCCATCTATTTTTGCAACCTGAATATTCATGATTATATTCTCAATTNNAAAAGTAATATAGCAAAAACAACTCTCATATCAATCATGAAAATAAAAAAACCTTTAATAAAAAGTATTAAAGTAAATAATAACACCATGATGACCGAAGTAATAAGAACTCTTAGCCTTTGCTGTATTACTTCCAAAATTCCCCTCCCCTTTCTCGTATGCAATAGCTTGCAATGACTGCGATGACTGAATGGAAAGCCCCCCACTTATTTAAAGTGAGGAGCTTTGCGACCTATGTGATTATATTATTCCTCGTATACAATAACAGCTTCCTTCGTGCTGTTGATCCAATCCACCTTGCAGTTTAGGTTTTCTGCTGCAAATCTAACAGGTACAAAGGTTCTGTTATTTTTGGAGGCAGGTGCGACATCCATTTTCTTGTTTGCTCCGTTTACAGTTATGTCTGTTTTGCCCATCCACATAACAACGGTATTTCCTCTTGCCTTGAGGGTTATCTTCTGAGTGCTTCCATCCCATTCTACCGTTCCGCCCATAGCTTCAACAACAGCTCTTATTGGTACCATGGTCCTGCCCGCTATTACCAGAGGTGTTGTTCCTCTGCCCGGATCCACTTCTTGATTTATGCCGTCAACACTCATATTGGGGCTTTCCAGCTTAAGCATGATGAAATGCTTAAAGCTTCCGGGCTTATAAAGTTGATTACCAGTTTTTATAACAAAAGCAGCAATAGCATTACCTAATTTTTCTTCTATCCCTTGAAATGGATTTGCTTCTGCAAGCACCGGCTTTACTGTATAGTAATAAGTTGTATTTGGCTCAACATTTACATCTGCATATGAGGTACTTGTTATATAAAAGTCAGTAACAGATATACCCAAGCTGCTTTGAGAAGTTGACCTGTAAAGTCTGTAGCCAAGACCACTTGACGGCTGCCACATGATACGAGAGCCGGATTCAAAGGCTTCAGCACTGTTACTTCCGGTTGGTGTCGGAGAGGTTGGTGTTGCCGCTTTATTTGTCGGTGCCAGTTTAACCTCAGTTATACGTTTGCCGCCTTCCCAATTTCCCCAGCTTCCTTCAGAGCCATAACGCCATTTTCCTGAAAAGCCCTTTCCATCCGCCGACATAGTAAACTCAATTTCTCCTGAATCGTTTGGCGGTGCGTAGGAAGGAGACTCTGACCAAGTACCGGTAAGAACATTTCCTGAAATAGTACCGTTTATTCTACCTTTATCATGAGTATAAGTCCCTGTAACGATTGGGCCATTTTGAGTTAGTATCATTTTACCCCAGTTGGAATCCCATTCACCTTCCCATGAATATTTCCCCAATTCTGAGCTTCCTGCAGTTGATGCTGTTACCGTTATAGTAGTAGGATTGCTAATTTGCTTCCATTCGTAAGTGTATCTTACGCCTACTTTACCCGGAGGTCCTGCATAGGCACCAATATAAAGCGCCCATCTATCACCTGCGGAACCTTTATCTTTGAACTTCAAACTCATATTAGCACTACATGAAGTTTGAGATCGGTCGTCTTGGCCATATCCTATACCAAACCACCTTGTTTCAGTACCATCTTCATAAATAACCTTAGCTTCAACTCCACTTGCAGTTCCATAACCTAAACCTATTAGGTCCGCTACATCCAAAGATAAAAACGGGCTTATAGCTACGCCGAAGTTTCCTGTCCTATTGCTAAAAACCTCTTGTTCAAAAGCGATTGATATGGTTTCATTAGCTTGGATAATGGTGGGGGGATTGCTCCAGGTATATTTTACATGAAGATTGCCGGGATTGCTTTCATCTTTTGAAGCGTAAGCTCCTAGCCCATAGGGTATTGTAGTTTGAAGCTCAGCAGTATTCCCCTCTAAGCTTGCAAAATAGCTCCATGGATCTCCCGGTTTAAAATCTTCAGGTATTGGAAATTGATAAGTATCTACTAATACCCAAGCATAACCGCTTTCATCTGCAGATACATTTATTGCAAATCCATTCACCGCGCTTAGAATGATTGTTAATGCAATAAATAATGATAATAATCTTTTCATGCTTTATCTCCCTTCTTAATCTTATATATTGAATAATTGTGCCTAGATTTAANNTTTAAGCTAATAGCCAAGTATGCTGTCAGTCTTAAATATAGTTTATACATTTGCAAAAATCGTCACCCAAAATAGGTGATTTAAGAAAAAAACCCCTCACCCATTTCGGGTGAGGGGCTACTATATGCTCTAATTCTCCTTTTCCATCAATAAGTTAATAAGCTCCACTTTACTTTGAACATTGAATTTTGAATATATATTTTTTATATGGGTTTTAACAGTATTTTCACTGAGGTAAACTTCATTGGCTATCATCTTATAGGTCCGGCCTTTTAGAAGCAAAGCCGTAATCTCACTTTCCCTTTCAGTCAAATTACCAATCATCGAAAAGCTCTCAATAGTATCTTTTTGTTTGGAGGGCGCCATTTCATACAGTGTCATTAAGAAAACATGATTCTTCAGCAGCATTGAAAGATGCTTGTGAAGCAGCGGAAGCATTATGAGAGTAATGAGAACTACAGACAATGCCAGCATTGATGAGTTATAATATATAGTATCTGAAGAAGCAATACTATTTCCCAGCATACCGCCTATAAATATGCCCAGTACATTTGCAGAAAGTCCTATCCCAAGAATTTTAGCAGGATTATCATGGTAATCTAACATTTCACCCAATATGCTCCACCAAAAAAGGTCATATATGCCGCAGGCCCCCAGCATTAGAGTATTTATGATCAGATAACTCAAAACAGATCGATCCAATAGTATAAATGCTATAAAGGAAAAACCTATCATAGCTATTGCTACATAAAGTATATAATTCCTATTAGTTTTTTCCCGAAGGTTCTTTATAATATAAAGAGCAATAATATAAGGTACAGCCCAATACCAGCTTACAAGCAGCTTATGATGTGCAAATGCAGGGTTAACGACCTGATACATCAAGCCGGAGTTTATTGTGATTATTACAATAAAAAAGCATAAAAAACAAAAAGGCTTTGCTGGACTGACAGATATTGTTATCCCATCTATGTAGTTTTCATCACTTGTCTTGACATCCCCCGGCATTCTGACCATAAAGAAAAGCGATCCAATGAGCATAATAATCGATAACGCCAATCCTGCATATGGACTTATATTTATTGCCGTCGCATTTATAATAACCATCAATATATTAGAGTAAATAAGTAAATCTGCAGCAGTTTTAATCCTATTATTAGAGGGTGTGTAAATTTTAAAGTAAAAACCCCAGGCTGCAATACAGACTCCTGTCATAAAAGAACATGAAATAATAGAAATATGCCAGATTATTGACGGTGTAAAAAAAAATGGAATACTGCCTGCGATGCAAATAATAATAGAAAAAATCATAACGCGCTTTACCGTCTTCATGGTCTTAATGAAAAATCCGCAGGAAATCAAACCACAGAAATGTGCGGCTATTGCCCCAAAAACCATTGATTGAGCTTCTATACCGAATCTCTCGGTAAGAGCATACAAAACCTGGCCTTCAAAAGGAAAAGCCAGCAACCATGAAAAGAACAGCGAAAATACAACGATTGATAATATCTTTTCATCAATATTTGATATTTTTTTAGTTATTCTCTTCTTTGACAAATATATCCCCCCGCAAAATGACTTATAGCAGTCATTATAATTAATTATAATTGCTTATAAAAGATATTCCAAGCTATATAAATTAATTTTTAAAAACCGGGGAGAATCCCCGGCTGATCTACTGCTTATTTTTGTTGTATTTATTATGCTGAGGCATTATCTTCCTTATTTCCTCAGCTTGCTCTTTAGTTATTATCTTATCATCAACCATTTTTTGAACCACATCTTTGCGTGACTTTTTATAATTCTGGAAGAATTCCTTTTTCTGCTCTTCAGTCATACCCTTAAGCTGCTCAAACATTTTTCTGCGCCCTTCTCTTTCAATCTTCAAATAGTCCTTTATTTTTTCAACATCCCTTGATTTAATTATTCCCTTCTCGACTAAGCCGTCTAAGTCCTTTGATATCTTTTCCTCATGAATCTGGCTCCGCTTTTCCCTTATTTTATCGGCTTCGGCATCTGTTATGATTCCTTCTTTTTTCAGTTCCTCCAGCAGGCCCATTCTCTTAGATTTTATCCGAGCTTTTCTTTGCTCAATATATTGCATTATTTTATCTGCTTTTTCACGGGTTATGGTCCTTTCTTCCACTAAACTGTCTAAAGCTGCTTTTATACCTTCTCCATTTCCTTTATATGCGATTTTGAACTGAGGACCGGCTTTATAATCGGCAGATATACCATATTTTATATTTCCATGCTTTTCCGAAGCCTCGTTGGCATGTCCTCCAAAGGCCGAAGCTCCCATAGGAAACAACAAAGCTGCAGTCAGCAATCCGATGATCAATTTGTTGCCGCTTGGATTTTTATCCATTTCATATCTCCTTTCTTCATATGATTGTCATTGAATCTGACAAATATATTATTTGCTTTTTGGCTCATTATCTTGTGATGAATGATATGGATATTTTATTATTGACAAAACATTGGTTCAAATGGTTCGCCAGGGAAAATATGCAAACAAAAAATTTGCTGCAAGTGCCTAAAAAAGGCGCAAAAAAAAATGGCGGGGGTTAAAATATTACCCCTCACCATTTTTTATTCCTATTGTACTTTGGCTCCCAGATAGGCCTCCCGTACTGCCGGGTTGTCAGCAATATACTTTGCAGAGCCTTCCATCTTGATCCTGCCCTGCTCCAGTATATATGCCCTGTCAGCTATAGACAAAGCCTTATAGGCATTTTGCTCAACTAATAATATGGTTTTATCCATTTTCCTTATGTCTATTATTATATCG
>DPSW01000225.1 GCA_003527145.1 Clostridiaceae bacterium
CATCGATACCTACAAAGAGAGTGTTCAACATAGATATTACCTCACTTTCTGAATAAATTAAGAAACCAATAAAACAATGCCCTTGGGACTGCGGCAGCGACATCCTCACATATATGAATAAGCTCCTGTGGTGCATGCACGAACCCTTCCTGCAACAAGGGACACCTATTCAGGAGAAAACAGCTAGCGGTTAGAAGAAAACACACAGCCNNCCTGAACTTTCCTTAATGGTTTCTACCATTTATTAAACCAAAGGCATTGCTATTGGTAAAGCAAAGAAAAAAATAAAGGATAATAGATTGCAAGGCTTTTATCCTAAATAACTATAAACTTTTCCTTGCAAATACTACTTGATTTAAAAAAGAGGAGTAAAATAATGAATGATTTCATAAAAGAGCCGATAGCAAGTGTTTGGGAAGTGACAATGGGATGCAATATGAGATGTATGCATTGTGGTTCCTCTTGTGAAACGCCGCTGGAGGGAGAACTCACTACTGCGGAGGCTCTTGATCTTATAAGTCAAATGAAAGAAGTTGGGTTGAAATATGTAGCGCTATCGGGAGGAGAGCCTACGATACGAAAAGACATTTTTTTGTTAGCTCGAGCTTTAAGTGATTCTGGGATTAGCTTTAGTTTATTATCCAACGGATGGCTAATTGACGAAAAAATGATTAGTAAAGCGATTGACTCTAATCTTTCTTACATAACTATGAGTTTAGATGGACTCCAAGAAACCCACGATAGAATTAGAAAACCACAATCGTTCATAAGGATAATGTCAACATTAGACTTACTAAGCAAAAATGGAATAAAAACAGGAATAGTAACTACTTTATACAAACAAAGACGATATGATGTTAGAACCCGATGATTTACTACGCATTATTGATTATGCACACGAGTTTTCTCAGAAATCTTCTGTCGCCACAAACCCAAAGATATATTTAGCTGATAGTATTGGATATTATAATTTGAAAGAAATATCTATAAAAGAGAAAGTATTAGGCGAAGAAGATGCAATCTGGCCTGGGTGTGGTGCTGGGAAATCAGGCTTTGGGATACTACACAATGGAGATATAGTTCCTTGTACATCATTGAGAAATGAAAACTATATACAAGGCAATATTAGAGATACTCGATTGATTGACATTTGGAATGGGGGATTTAAGCAGTTTAGAGAGTTTTCAGCAAGTCAACTTAAGGGATTTTGTTCTGATTGCATGTATTCATCTATATGTCTAGGAGGATGTGCCAATACACGCTATTGCGTGGAAGGCTGTATAGAATCTGAAAATAAGTATTGCTTATATGGAGTCATGGTAAAGAAGGAGCTTAACAAACTGCTGAGGGCAGACAATGATTATAAATTGGCTGATATTAAAAGACAAATAAGTGATTGCATAAAATCTGACAATTATCAACTGCTTATAGCTTATATTTATGAGATTTTGCCTAGATATCTAAGTGGAACTGAAATATGGATATATCTAATGAATACTTTGGCATTTTCATATTTCAAAATTGAATTATTTGAAAAAACTTTAGAGGTTTGCCAACAAGTGTTGAAAAACGATTCCACAAACCTTGATGCGCTGAAAGGATATGGACTCTCATTATATCACACTGGAGAAACGACTACAGGGAAACAAATTCTTTTTGACTGTATAAATAATTCAAAAAATTCGTGTTCCGATATTTATTCGGATTTAGTAAATATAATGCGGATAGAGGGAAATGAAAGTGAAGCAGCGCGATTGATAGCGGAAGCCTCTAAAAAATATCCGGATTTTCTTATAAAAAGAGGCTATTAATAATGAATCGGGAAAGGATAGGGGAAAATTGAAAAGAACAGATAATGAAGGCTTTAAACTAATCAAAAAAAATTTTAAAAGATTACGTCCATATCAGATTGCTGTATATATTTTGGCTCTGATAACTATTATTCTTTCATTGGCATTAGTAAATATGATGCAAGGTATAGTAGATAGACTGGCTATAGGGCATTCTGTTAAAGATGGGCTCTTTCCCCTATTAGTGACATGTATATCCTACTTTGCATTTGTCGCAGTTTTTCAATTCTTATTCAGACGCACCCAAATGGTAGGGAGAAATGAAATATTGGTTTTATTATATAATAACCTTCAAAAAAAGGAGTTATCCTTTTTTAAAAAACACAACTCGGGGGAAATAGTATCTTTGATAAATAATGAAGGCAGAGAAGTGGGAGATTGGATTTCGTTTGGAGTGCTTGGTCTTTTTAATTTATTTACAGTTCTAATTATGAACATTGGGCTGATGTTTTATTATAATTGGATATTGGCGCTGATAGTATGTTCAATGATTCTTATAGTATATTTTTCAACCCAATCCATAGCATCATCTATTTCAAAACTATCCGCTGCATCTTATGAGATGACGAGCAAGGTCAATAGTTTCCTCCTCGAAACATTAAAATCAGAAAAGCTGATCCATATACTTAATAAACACAAATGGTTTACATCTCGTTTTTCAAGCTTAGTTTATGAAGAGCGCTATCCGCTGGATCGTAAACGTGCGGATTATCATGCAATATATATGACTATGTTTCTTTTCCTATCGGTACTGCTACCTATTATTACTGTTTTAATTGGGGCTAGCATATCCAAAGGAAATAATATTTCGGTAGGGGAGCTATTGGCATTTTATGCACTCACTGCACATATTCAAGAACCTGTACAATATATACCCGATTTCTTAAGTCAAAGGAAGAATGCTATAAAGCTGGCAGAGCATCTGCTGCCGATAATGGAGGATGTCGATATAGAACAAGATACACTATCAACTTTGCCTCCTAAAGTTGATAGCCTATCTGTTGATATAGCATATTTCTCCTATGAGAAAAGCGAAGAAAAATTACTGGAAAATGTTAAATTTTGTGTGAAATCCGATGAATTGCTATTGATTAAAGGAAATAGCGGATCAGGAAAAACAACTTTAGTTGATATTATAATGGGCTTTGAAAATTCTGATTTAGCACAAGTATTCTTAAAAGATGTAGACTGCTCAAAAATTGCCCATCGGGATAGATGGAATCATATACTTTTGGTAGGGCAGGAGTCCTTATTGATTGAAGGAACATTAAAAGAGAATCTAAATTTGGGAGATAACTTTTCGGATGAATTGATTGGAGAGGCTCTTTATACTGCTTGTTTGGAAGAGTTTATGGACACAAAGAAATTAAATCAGATAATCAAGGGTCAAGCGGATGGTGTGAGCGGTGGACAAAAACAACGCATTTGTCTGGCTCGTATACTTCTTCGAAAACCCGATATACTGATTTTGGACGAGCCAACCTCTTCCTTGGATAGTTCTACTTCTGAAACATTGGCACAAAGAGTTACAGACTTCGCTAAAAAATATAGCATAATAGTATTGGTCGTATCTCACAAATCAGAATTTGACAAATATGCAACAAGATATATAGAGGTAAAAGCGGACAATATTTGCGTTTAAGGAGGAATATATTAAATGAATATAACACTGNNCTTATATATACAAAAGCAAGCTTTTCGCCCTTTATATGATTTATATCTGGATGAAGAAAGTCCTTATTGCGATACTGTTGATGATATAAAATGGAAAATAAATTATAAAAACGGGAAATATTACAAAATATTTGCAGATGGGATACTTTGCGGCGGCTTATTCACTTTTCATATTAAGGATGGGCTATATAAAATGGGTCAGTTATATATACNNGCGGAACAACTTGAGCCGGATGCTAAAGAATGGGAATTAGATTTCCCGGAAGATCAAATAAAAAATGAAATGTGCTATCGGAAAATAGGATATGTACCTTTGGGGAAAAGAGAAGTTGTCAATGAAAGATTAAAGTTGGTCTTTTATCACAAAAAATTATAGGCAATTTTCCAAGTAAGATTTATTATAAAAATTGAGTTATATTAAGCGTAACTGCTCCAAAAGAGGACGTGGTGAAACGCATACGAATATAAGCTAAACTGGATTTAATAGAAATCTGGGGGGAATCGTATGAATCAAGAGGCACTAAATCTTTGGAAGCAGAGAATTATAGACAAGAAAAACAGCGAGCTAAGCTTTGTTGAATGGTGTACGAAAAACAATCTGACGAGACATACATACTACTATTGGTTAAGAAGCATAGAAGCAAATGGGCAGAATGACGAAGCTCTAAAACAGATTTTTGTAGAAATTGAACCGGCACAGATTATTCTAAAACAAATGGAAAAATCAGAGCTAAATATCACTTGGAAGGACATTAATCTTAGAGCCTGTCTAAAGTCTTGCGTGTATGTTACAAAATAAGGCATAACACATGTGAAATGGAGTAATAAATAATGCGTAAGCCGTACCCAAGCGATATAACTCGTGAACAATTTGCCCAAATAAATAAAGATCTCGAAAGTGCAAAAAAAGCCACCTGCCCACGCAAAATTGACATTTACGAGGTTTTCTGTACGATATTATATTTACTAAAAAATAGATGTACATGGAGAGCTTTGCCTCACGATTTTCCTGATTACAGGCATGTTTATTATTATGGCGTATGGACGAAGAAGAACGGAAAAGGAGAATCCGTGCTAGATTATGTTCTTGCAAAACTTATCGATTTAGAACGCTATGAAACAAGGGAAAATCCCACACCCACAATGCTTATAGTTGATTCTAAAAGCGTTCAGAATGCTGATATAGTGGGTAAAAAAGGAAAAATGCCATCCAGAAAGGCCTTAAAAAC
>DPSW01000400.1:0-1426 GCA_003527145.1 Clostridiaceae bacterium
TGTACACCCAAACTTCAGTAATTCCAAGGGCAGCGAAAAGACCTAGCAATGGTGCATTCAACACCTGTCCTTTATATGCAATAATCTGACTCTTTACCACATCATCCCCAACCGGTACAATATTTTGTCCAGATTTAAAAGAAGAAAAAATTTTAACTAAATGACCTTCTTCTTTAGCTTTCTCATATCTCACTACAGCGTCGGCACCTTCAGGTATGGCAGTTCCTGTCATTACTTTGATTGCCTTCCCTGGAGTTACCTTGTATTTGGACACATATCCGGCAGGCACCTCTTCAATAACCTCTAGAGTGACCGGATTCCTATCATTAGCATTAATCGTGTCCTGAGCTCGAAATGCGTAACCGTCCAGTGGAGAGCGTTTAAACTTCGGTATATCTTCTTCTGCCATAATGTCCTCAGCCAACACTCTCCCCAAGGAATCCCTCAGGTTAACCTTCTCCTTACTAGTTATAGAACATTTCTCAAGCAACAACTGTAGGGCTTCGTCAAATGCTATGTTAATCTCCAATTCAGTCAACTCCTTCAATTACGCATTTGATATTAAAAATCAAGCTTCCCTATTTGATCTTCAACTGTATTTATTATTTTTCCATTCTTCACTAATTTTGCAATGAACTCAATATACGGGTGAGTATTTTGATCGTTTTCAATAAACGGAACCTTTTCCCTTATTAGATCATGCACTTTTTTTGTAGCAGGAGAAGATTTCAAGTCCTTATAAAAATCCTGAGCTTGACATGCAAACAGAAGCTCTATTGCTAATATATATTTAGCTAGGTATACACATTCGTATGCCTTTAATGCTGCATTATATCCCATACTTACATAATCCTCCTGATTTGCACATGTGGAAACATTATCTATAGTTGCAGGATGACAATAAAGCCTCATTTCGCCCACTATGCCAGCAGCAGAATATTGAGGTATCATTAAACCATTATTTAATCCCGGACTAATATTTAAGAATGGAGGAAGCTCGCTGACGTGTCTATTCACCAATCTATCTATCCTTCGTTCAGACATCTTCATTAAATTTGTCATTGCTATAGCTATGATATCGGCAGCTATACCTACATAAGCTCCGTCTGCGTTACAGCCCATCAATGCAACCCCATCATCTCCTTCTGAGAAAAGTAATGGGTTATCTACAGCCGAATTTAACTCTACTTCTATTGTTTTTAAACTATCTTTTAATCCCTTTTTGACAGCCCCATGAAGCTGAGGGATGCATCTTAAGGATAATGCATCTTGAACTCTATGGTTTTTATATTCTTCAACTATTTTGCTCTCTGCTAATATCCTTCTTATATTTGCAGCAGTATTTTTTTGGTCAACATGAGGCCTTACATTCATTATCCTCTCATCCATTGCCATTAAATTTCCTTTTAAAACTTCCAGTGACATT
>DPSW01000400.1:1438-3688 GCA_003527145.1 Clostridiaceae bacterium
TGTACCAGACACTAAAGATAATCCTTCTTTACTCCTCAACTTAATAGGTTTTAAACCAGCAGCTTTTAATGCATCGTCTCCTGATAATAATTCATTATCATACCATGCATTGCCTTCACCAATTAAAACTATTCCTATATGAGCTTCCAGCCCAATATATCCTACTGATCCATGCTTCGGTACAATAGGAGTAATTTTATTATTCAATAAGTCTTTAATTAATTCCAAAGTTTCGATTCTTATACCTGTATAGCCTGTCCCAAGCTGAGTTAGCATTGTAAACATTATGGCTCTAACACATTCCTCACGGATTGGCTCACCCAATGAAGTTGCATGTGATAGTACATGATTTCTCTGTATAACCTCTCTATCTTCCTTTGAAATTAGCTTTGACCAATTATCTCCAAGACCTGTGGTTATACCATATATTTCTCTTTCTTCATCAGAAAATCTGTCCACAAGCTCGCTGCATTTATTGACCCTATCTATATATTGCTGAGAAAATTCTACTTTTGCATAATATCTTGCTACTGCGACTAAGTCTTCTAATCTTACATGCTGCCCTAACACTACTTTATTTATATTAATTGAATTCATTTCTATATTAAACCTCCATAGAGTCATCTTTATAAGCTCTTGTAACATTTAGAAAGCTCATTTTTATTAATGATGTTATAAAAATGAGCTTTCTAAAACATTAGATAACACTAAAAACCCACAATTTATATGTATTTTTAAAATGTTCTTTGATTATTACATCCATCTGCCGGTATAGGAAGATACCTTATCTTGTTGCCTTCAATCAATTCTCCATAATAAGCGATATAGAAGGGTCTGAATACACTATAAGTTTTAATCAATGACATCTCAGGAAATCCTCCTGTCTGCCTTTTTACAAGTTTCATAGCAGCTTTTTTACCCTTTTCAACCATATGATCATCTTTATATAGAGAGTATTGAATCTCTTCCTTGGTTACTTCTTTTTTAATAATTGCCGGCATATCCGTAACAATTGCTACGCCTCCGGTTGAACCATTACCAATAACTCTGATTTTAGTCTTTGAGTCAAATGATTCTTTTCTTAAAATTTTATTNNTTGTAATCCTACTAGGTCTAAATGTCAATTGGTACTCAATTATTTTATATTCAACATATAATAATTTTAGCTCATATTCTGCACCCTTTTTTAATACTAATCTTGCCAGTGGTGTTCCTTGTTTTTGTGCTTTAATTTTTGCTTCTTCTAAAGTCATAGTTATTGGATAAGTATCAATTATCATTTATATCACCAATCATTAATTTTTGTTGTTTTTATCAAAGTTACGCATAAAATTTACAACCGTACTGATATAATTCAAGAATATTGCTACTGTTATCCCTATCAATCCATAAGGAGCTAATTTTCCTAATATAAAATCACTTTTTACAACCATGCCATATCCTAATATGCCACAAACCACAAAATATAATGCAACTAGTAACCCGTCTATTCCCAACCATTCTACTGTTAAATCATTTTTTTTAGCTTTATTCATTTATTTCACCTTCCATTATTAATCATTTACAATTAATCCATTTTCGCTTCTATCTTCACCATATTGATTAGCTATTAAGTAAACAATTGTAGATACTATATATGAAACTAATAGTGGAGGCACTAAACTGAATTTTGCTAATTTCAATGCTTCAAATGTTATAAATCCGGCAGCCATAGTGCAAAGCCCTCCAAATTCTGTCTTCTTGCCATTATATAGCAAACCAAATAAAACAGGTATAAATATTACAGAATAGTTAATGCTGTTAATCCATATTACACCATCAAATATCAGCTTAAATCTGAATGCAAGGCCTAGGCCTAAAGCACCCATAAAAAATACAGCAATTTTTGTATATAATAATTTTTGCTTTTCAGTAAAATATTCTTTACCCTTTATTCTAATAAAAATATCATTTACTATCGTAGATCCACCTATTAAATAGTAGCTGTCCATTGTTGATATAATTGAACCTAATATACCAACTATAAACAGTCCGCGAATCCCAGCCGGTAAGGCTCCCAATGCTATTTGAAAGTACGCAATCTCAGGATCCACGCCTGGCTTCATAGCTGCTACTATTAATCCCATAAATACATTTAACATATCAAATGTTATCCAAAGAGGGAAACAGGTCAGCAGTGCTCTACGTGCTGTTTTGGCACTATCTGCTGCAGAGAATCTCTGATAAAAAGCTGGATCTGCATATGCTCCA
>DPSW01000088.1 GCA_003527145.1 Clostridiaceae bacterium
TCTGTGCATCGATTATCACTTCTCCTGTATTCGCCTCTATTTCGCCGGACAAAATCTTGAGGAATGTGGATTTGCCGGCTCCATTTGCTCCAATAACTCCATAGCAATTGCCCGGAGTAAATTTAATATTTACATCATCAAAAAGCTTTCTTTCTCCATATCTCAAGCTAACGTTTACTACGCTGATCATATCTAATCCCCTTTATTTATTTTTCATACTTGGCTATTATATCACAAAATACCTGTATTGTATCGCATTAAAATGTATAGTATTAACTCCTGAGGGAATAATCATTACCAAATAAAGTTATTGCCGGGGCTTGATTATGGTAAAAAAGATAGCAAGAAAAATTAAACTAAAAAAATTGATCAGTGAAAGCAAGAAAAACTCTGATTATGAAACAGAAGTCTCAAAAAATGCTAATTCACTGCCAGAAAGTATTGAAGACAATTTTAAAATAATTCAAAGTACTTTTGAAGGCAGCTCGGATTTAAATATCAGAAGATTCAGTATTGGAGCAAACAAGAAAAAAGCTTTTATAGTCAACATAGAAGGCTTATATGATAAAAGAATAATAAACGAAAATGTACTTGCTCCATTAATGGAAGACCTTATAGAAAAAACATCTTCAGAAGAGATCGATATAGAGTATATAAAGAGTTATATACTTAATGCTTCAAGCCTGGCAATAATATACACAATTGAGAAGGTCACAGATAATATTTTAGACGGAAGCACAATACTTTTTCTTGATGGTGAAAGCAGCGCCTTAAGCATCAATGCAAAATCCCGTAAACATAGAAATATAGATACGCCCATGACCGAAAATAAAATAAGAGGTCCCCATGAAGGCTTTATTGAGGTGCTTAGCACCAATATAGCTCTTGTAAGAAATATAATAAAGAGTCCGGATCTAAAAGTAGAGACCTTCAAAATCGGAAGGCAGACAAGAACCAATATATGCTTATTATATATTAAAAGTTTAGCAGAGGATAAGGTTGTGGAAGAAGTAAAAAAAAGATTAGACTCCATTGATATTGATGCCATCCTTGAATCCGGATATATTGAAGAATTCATCGAAGATGCCCCTCTATCCCCATTTCCTACGGTAGGCAATACAGAAACTCCGGATAAATTTTCAGCTAAAATATTAGAGGGCAGAGTAGGTATATTAGTTGACGGCAGTCCGATGGCACTCACTGTCCCTTACCTTTTTATAGAAAGCTTTCAAGGGTCAGAGGATTATTATGCAGGAGCTATAGTGTCATCGCAATTAAGGCTTATAAGATTTATGGCTTTTCATATAAATCTCTTTTTACCTGCCCTATATGTGGCGTTGCATGGGTTTCATCCAAATATAATTCCCCAAAAGCTGCTGCTTACCATACAAGTAACCCGCGAAGGCCTGCCTCTGCCTGTAATAGTAGAAGCAGCAGGTATGATTATCATATGGGAGATATTAAGAGAGGCCGGAGTACGTATGCCAAGACCTATAGGCGAGGCTTTAAGCATTGTTGGAGCCCTTATAATCGGGCAGGTAGCCGTAAATGCAGGCTTGGTCTCACCACTTATGATAATCGTAGTGTCATTGACAGGAATAGTAAGCCTTCTCACTCCGCCCCTTATGGATGCAGCTACAGTGCTGAGAATACCGATATTAATATTTGCATCGGCTTTCGGCTTATATGGCGTTATCTGGTGTTATTTTTTTATGATCATACATTTGACCTCCATCCGTTCTTTCGGAATGCCTTATATGTCTCCTGCCATGCCCTTTAATCTATCGGGCATGAAGGACTATATCGTACGCTTATTTTGGTGGCTTATGAAGACTCGTCCCAGATATATAGGCAGAAAAGAATTGCAACGGGCTGAAGATATAAGGATGCCCAGCCCAAAAAAATAAACTGAGGATGATATTTCATGAAAATAAAGCTTACATTTATTCTTATTTTAACATCTGTATTCCTATCAGGATGCTGGGATCTTGTTGAAATAAAGGATAGAGCTATAATAACGGCCTTTGGGATCGATAAGTCTGATATGGATGGAAAAATTACATTCACTCTGCAAACTATAATACCTTCTCGAATAAGCACACCCATGAAAACCAGTCCTGAGATGAAGCCTTCCGTCAGAGTGGTATCAAAGACCACAGATTCTTTTGCCGATGCGATAAGGGAATATGCCAAGCAGGCTGAAAGAAGAACCTATCTGATGCAAAACAGGATTATTATTATAGGAGAGGATATGGCAAAGGAAGGTCTTACCCCCGCAATGGATTTCTTTATGCGTCATCCCGATAGTTTTCAGGGAGCATGGGTTTTAATATGCAAGGGAAAGGCCTCAGAAATAATAAAATGGAACAGTGAAGTAGAAAGAATCCCGGCAGATTTTATTGAAGAACTGGTAAAAACCCGAAACTTCATATGTTCCTCTTCAGTAGAAAATATACATACATTTGTGAATAAGCTTTCCACAAAACCAACCTCACCTGCAACGGCAATGATCGAATTAGTAGATTCAGGCAATAATGAAACCGAGGCTAGGCTTTCCGGCATTGCAGTTTTTAAAAAAGATAAAATGGCAGGGATGCTAGACAACCTTGAAACCAAAGGATACACCTGGATCAATAACGAACGGGGCCGCAGATTGTTTGAGATCGGAGATATAGGGAAGGCAAATGTTAAAATGACCCATGAGATTGAAGGCTCAAGAACAAAAATTATACCTGAACTTATAAATGGGAAGCCTGCTATATTGATTAAAGTAAATGCAACGACTAAGATATATGTTCAAGACGGCAGTTTAGATTTAGACTCTCAGGATACCCTTAAGAAGCTGGAGAAAATGTTAGAGGAAGAAATTAAAAGCCAGATAGAAGCCTGCCTTAATAAGGCATTAAAAGAGTATAAAACCGACATATTCGGGTTTGGCGAAAAAATACACAGGAAATATCCTAAGGAATGGAAAAAGTTTAAGGTAAAATGGGAGGATGCTCTTGCTGATCTGAAGGTAATAACAGATGTAAATGTAAAGACAAAAAGTACCGGTATGATTATAGATACTATAAAGCCCTGATAGAGGAGTGGAGACATTTGTTTCAGGATAAGGAAAAGATATCAGTCAACCAGGCATTTATGCTTGTTATAGCTGGAGGTATAGGAAATATCTTTTTAGTTTATGTTAATCCAGCTGTAAAAGATGCAGGAAGAGATGGATGGCTTTCTGTGCTGATAGCCTATACTATGTCAACATTATTAGGATTAGTGCTGGTTAATTTGGGACTTCGCTTTCCCGATAAGACCTTCATACAATACCTGCCTGTTGTATTAGGAAAGTTTATCGGCAAGCTTATAGGCTTGGCATATGTCTTATGCTGGATGGTTATGAATCCCATAATAATAAGAGATTTCATGGATTTAATGAGATTTTTCCTTCCTACCACACCCCAGCTTCTTATAGGCAGCTTAATGTATATACTTGTCATATATGTAGCCTATAAAGGCTTTGAGGTATATGCGCGGACTGCTGAATTATTTGTGGTAATTGTGCTTTTTTCCATATTGCTCTTGATGATTGGTATTTCGCCCAACGTTGATTACGGCAGTCTAAAGCCTTTTTTGGAAAATGGTTTTTCTCCGGTATCAAAAAGTCTCCTCGTGCAATTCCCATTTGCGGCTGAGACTATTCTATTTATGGCATTATGGTATCCTTGTATGAGCCAGATGAAGAAGGGCAAAAAATGCGTATTGATAGGTGTACCTATAGCAGGATTGGTTTTGGTATTATTATTTATAACAGTTATAGCATTTACAGGTCCAGCCATGGCAGCAGAATTAACCTCTCCTGTTTTTTATATGGTTCGCTATATTCATATCTCTGATTTCATATCAGGCTTTGAGGCCCTATTCATGCTTCTCTGGGTTTCATCAATCTACCTGGAGCTCCTGGTTTTCTTTTATCAGCCTTTAATCGGCTTAGCCCAATGGCTTAACCTGAAAGACTATAAGCCTTTGATAATTCCTGGGGCTATAATAAACCTAATGCTATCTCTTATCCCGGCTAATGTGGTACAAGCAAGCTATTTGGATACCCTGAAGAATCCATACATTATTCTACCAATGGCAGCATTGATTCCACTTGTGTGGATGGTAGCTGTAATTAGAAAACTTGATGAATCCAATAAATAATATAAATTAATTATTATTTGAAAAATTCTTTTTCAAATAATAATGGTTCGGTAGGCTTGCTTATCAAATATCCCTGAATCTGATCACAGCCCCTATCTTTAAGGAAGTTTAACTGCTCTTCCGTTTCCACGCCTTCTGCAGTGGATTTCATATTCATAGTTTTTGCCATGCTTATTATTGTGTTGGCTATGGCCTTTGCAGTTTCATCTTCAGATAAATTTTTGACGAAAGAACG
>DPSW01000288.1:0-158 GCA_003527145.1 Clostridiaceae bacterium
TTGTTCAGTGCCGACAAGATAACATGGGGAAAAAATTTATAGCTTCCTTCTTTCTCTCCAAAAACCCCAAAGGGTATTATCGTAACAATGCCTATCCCTAAATCAGCAGCCAGCTGATGTGCCATAATTGTTGAGGCAGCCTTTGTGCTTCCGTATAT
>DPSW01000288.1:174-7507 GCA_003527145.1 Clostridiaceae bacterium
AGCCAGCCTTGCCTGCTGAAACCAGTATATTTACGGTACCAAGCAAATTGGAATATATCGCAGTAAAGACATCTTTCTGTCTGGAATCGACACCATAAGCTGCCATGTGAAAGATGACATCCGGCCTTATTGTTTTTACACATTCATATATAGCGGTAAAATCTTGCATATCAGCATTAAATATCCTTATGCCCTTTATATGCTCTTCAATCCTCCATAGATCGGAGCTCTCACGGACAATTACGGATAAATCCGCATTCTGGCTTATCATTCTTTCTACAATATGGGAGCCCAGAAAGCCGTTTGCTCCTGTAATCAATACTCTTTTTCCATCAAAATATCTTGTCAAATGAAACTCCTCCAAATAATATACATAGCCCATTTGATGCCTTAATTCAAAGTATGATCATTATAATAAAAAGTTCCTGCTTTACTCACACAAAAGCATAAAAATCATACTTCCCATGCATAATAAAAAAGCTCGAAACCGAGCTTTTAAAAATATTGATCCTATATTATTATGCAAATGATGCTTCCCTTGGTGTCATTTACTATCTTCTCTAAGGTCAGCTGCATTTTCCCTTGTATATCATCAGGCATTTTATACAGCTTGCTTTGGAGTTCGTCTTTCACCATGTCATAGAGGGGTTTGCCAAACACATTGGTTTCCCATATTTTTTCCGGATTGCTTTCAAATTCATCCATAAAATACCTGACAAACTCTTCGCTTTGCTTTTCTGTCCCCACTATAGGCGATACCTCAGTTTCAACATTTGTTCTTATTATATGCAGCGACGGTGCGCTGGCACGAAGCCTGACTCCGAATCGCCCGCCATGCTTGACTATTTCAGGCTCTTCCAGCTTGATTTCATCCACAGACGGAGCCACAACTCCATAACCTATTTCCTTTACATCCTTTATTGCATCCCTTACCTTATCATATTCTTTTTTGGAATGTGAAAGTTCACGCATCAAAGAAATCAGCTGGTAATCTCCCTCTATGCCGTAACCTGAAATTTCTTCCAGGACTTTATAGAATAGCCCCTCTTTAAGGTTAAACTCCACGTCCACAGTTCCTTTTGCCGGATTCATATCTCTTATGCCGGCATTTTCAAGATTTTCCAATCCTGACAATGCATCTGTTGCCGCAGCTACTTCCCTCAGCCTGAATATATCTTTAGTATTATCTACTATACCGCTTATGATTTCCTTTTTCAGCCAATGATCATTTTCGAGAGAATCGATCCATCTCGGCATATGATAATTAAGTTCTCTAACCGGAAACTCAAATAATACCTTTGATAGAATACTGTTCAAATCATTGATTTCCATGTTAAGGCAATCTACCAAAATTACAGGCGTTTCATATTTTGCTTCCAATGATTGGCGCAATTCCTCTGCTTCTTGACTATCTGCCCTTGCAGAGTTTAATATGATTACGAAAGGTTTGTTTATCTCCTTTAGTTCATTTATTACCCTTTCCTCAGCCTGTATATAATTTCTTCTCGGAAGATCTGTAATGGTCCCATCAGTTGTGATCACCAGACCAATGGTTGAGTGCTCGTTTATCACCTTTTTTGTGCCGATTTCCGCTGCATCTTCAAATGGAATCATATTATCGAACCATGGAGTGTTTACCATCCTAGGGTTTCCTTCCTCCAGATGCCCCATAGCACCTTCTACCAGATAGCCTACACAATCTACAAGCCTTACCTTAAATTTTGCATTTCCTTCAAGAGTCAATTCAATAGCTTCATTGGGCACAAATTTAGGTTCTGTAGTCATTATAGTCCTTCCGTTTGCACTTTGCGGCAATTCATCCTTAGCCCGATCTCTCTTATATTCATTTTCAATGTTCGGTATTACAAGCAAATCCATGAATCTCTTGATAAAAGTTGATTTGCCCGTACGCACCGGGCCGACCACGCCTATGTATATGCTTCCTTCAGTTCTTTCGGCGATATTTCGATATAAATCAAATTCTTCCATGATTTTACCCCCTCTCAAAGGATTATAACCTTCAAATATTGCATTATATATATATGTCAGGTACATAATAATATTACAAAAAAAGATGCTTATTAAGCATCTTTCCAATTAACGGCTTCTATTTCCGGCAAGTCTTCCATCTCATGAGTTTTATTTCTTGTCATTAAATTAATAACAGAATTTCTTACTTCNNCCCGATCTTTTTTGATAATTGGTAAGCTGATTTTGTAGTCCTCACCCCTTCGATTACCATCTTTGTCGAGCTCAATACCTCTTCCAAGGTTTTACCTTGGCCAATGGCTATTCCGGCTCTCCTATTCCTGCTGTGCATGCTTGTACAAGTAACTATCAGATCACCTGCGCCTGACAGGCCGTTAAATGTATTTTGCCGTGCCCCCATAGCAACCCCCAACCTTGCAATTTCAACTATGCCTCTTGTCATAAGAGCAGTTTTGGTATTGNNGCCCGCGCCTAAAGCTATTACATTTTTTAAGGCTCCTCCTAATTCGACGCCGACAATATCGGGGTTAGTATAAACCCTAAATCTTGGGGTCATAAAAGTTTCCTGGATGAATTCTGCAACTCTTTTATATTTTGAGGATACTACTGTTGCAGAAGGTATATTCCTTGCAACTTCTTCTGCATGATTGGGCCCCGATAAAACGGCAACCGGGTTGTCAGGCAGGTATTCCTCTATAACTTCCGACATTCTGCNNTTGGCAAGATTCACTATTACTTGCTCTTTATTTAAATAGCTGCGAATATTATGAACCATCTCTCTCACCGCATGAGAAGGTGTGCCTAAAACGATTATATCTGATTCCCTGCAGCAATACTCTAAATCGTTCGATATTTGGATCCTATCGGGGAGCAGAACGTCAGGCAAGTATGTAATGTTTTCTCTTTTTTCATTTATGGTCTCCAACAGCTCCTTATTCCTCACCCATAGCTTTACGCTAAGACCTTTACCTGCTAAGGAAATGGCATTAGCCGTCCCCCAGCTGCCGGATCCTATAACGGAAACTTTAATCAACCTCCATCGCCTCCTAATATTTCTTAACTTTATCTCCAATTTTTGCTTCTGTACCGCCAATTAACTTCTTTATATTGGACTTATGCCTGTATATAGCCATGGCAGAAAGCAAAAAACTGAATAATACCAGCTTCACCGGCTGCTTAGTCATGAGCATGGTTATTGGAAAAATGGCCATTCCTAAAATTGAAGCCAATGATACATACTTTGTAATAAATATTATTATTAATCCTATGGGAACAATGGCTGCAACAATATAAGGATTTATAGCGATCATTACACCTATTGTCGTAGCAATTCCCTTTCCGCCCTTAAAGCCCAGAAGAATTGGCCAGTTATGTCCTATTACAACAAATATACCGGCGGCAATCTGTCCGTCTTCTCCTCCTATCAACTTTCCTAATATTACTGCTAATATACCTTTCAATGCATCACCTGCAAATGCCAGTAAACCGGCTTTAGCGCCTAAGGTACGAAGTACATTTGTGGCGCCTGCATTTCCACTTCCATGCTTTCTAATATCAATGCCGCCTTTATACTTTGCAATCAGATAAGATGCAGAAATATTGCCGAGAAAATAGGATATTATGCTTATGATCATTATAGACATTTTCTCATACCCCCTATTCTTTATCTTTGCCTCTTATCAAAAACCTAAGGGGAGTCCCTTGGAATCCAAAGGATTTCCGTATTTGATTTTCAAGATACCTTTCATAGGAAAAATGCATAAGCTCGGGATCATTAACGAATATGGCAAAGGTAGGAGGCTTCACTGAAACTTGAGTGCCATAAAGAACATTCAGTCTCCTTCCGCCGGATAGGTTAGGCTGATTCATCAGCACCGCTTCGCTTATCACATCATTGAGCAAGCCTGTTTGAATTCTCAAAGCATGCTGGTTTGAAACCATATCTACCATTTCAAGTATCTTAGTAACCCTCTGGCCGGTCAGTGCGGATACAAACATTATGGGAGCATAGCTCATGAAAGGAAGTGCTTTCATGATATCATCTTTATATTTATTCATGGTTTTGTCATCTTTTTCTACTATATCCCATTTGTTTACTACAATTATTGCCCCTCTTCCTTGCTCATGCATATATCCTGCTATTTTGCTGTCTTGCTCTGTGACGCCTGTATCTCCATCAATCACCAATATGGAAACATCCGATCGCTCTATGGCTGTTAATGATCTTATTACGCTGTATCTTTCTATCGCTTCGTTTATTTTCCCTTTTTTTCTCATTCCCGCAGTGTCTATCAGCACATATTTCTGACCCCCTGCTTCGAAAGGTGTGTCAATTGCATCTCTTGTAGTACCTGGGATATTGCTTACTATGACTCTATCCTCCCCAAGTATTCTATTAATGATGGAGGATTTTCCTACATTGGGCCTGCCTACTAAGGCTACCTTGATCGTAAGATCATCATACTCCTCCTCATCTGCTTTTGGAAAACCGCTGACTACTTCATCGAGCAAATCTCCCAGTCCCAATGCCTGACCTGCGGATATACCTATCGGCTCCCCCAATCCCAAATTATAAAATTCATAGACATTGTTCATGTATTTTGGTGAATCGATCTTGTTGCAGGCTAAGACAACCTTCTTGCTGGTTTTTCTCAGCATATTTGCAACCTCTTGATCAGTGGAAGTAATCCCTTCCTGTCCATCTACAACAAAAACTATGACATTCGCAGTTTCTATGGCTACCTCTGCTTGCCTCTTCATCTGAAGCATTATTATATCCTGGGAAAAAGGCTCAATCCCTCCGGTATCTATGAGTGAAAATGTTCTGCCGGTCCATTCTGCCTCTGCATATATCCTATCTCTTGTAACACCGGGTATATCTTCAACTATCGATATACGTTTTCCGGAAATTTTATTAAAAAGCGTTGATTTACCAACATTAGGCCTGCCTACAATAGCCACAACCGGTTTTGACATAAAAAAACCTCCATTTCATTTGCAGTGTTCTACTATATTAGAAACTAAATCTCTTCCGTCTTGCTTGCATATTATGATTTTAATACCTAATCTTTCTTCAATGTCTTTTACTGTTATATCATCTAAAAAAACTGTTTCTCCGCTTCGCAGCATATTATCAGGTATAAAAACACTTCCGGAAATATTTTTACCTTCAAGCTGAGATATTATATCTCCTCCGGTTATGAGTCCTGACACTNNCAAGCTTAAGTCCCGGAAGCTTATACATTATCTCATTGCAAGCTTCCTCCAGCACCGGCATGGCATATTCTCCGGTGAGTATGGTTCCCCTTGCCGACATGGCTGCATTGTTTTCTATTTTATCCAGAGAGCTCGCAACCTCATGATTGAACATGGCTATTATTCCTACACCATTCTCGAGTTGAGAGAATCCTTCATAATTCTCATAGGGCTGAGTTTTCCTGCCTGCTATTATATAGAATTCATCGGAAAGAAAAACAAATCTGGTGCCTATTTTATCCATATACTTCCCTTGAAGGTTCTCTACTTGATCTATTACCTCCTGGGCTGTATGCTCATTATATTCCTTTAGCGGAAAAAGTCCATCTCTATATCGTGTTAAGCCCACAGGCACAACAGCAACACAGTTTAATTCCGGATAAAATCCATATAAATCTGCTATGGTTTTCTCCAATTGGCGGGCATCGTTTATCTCCGGACATAGGACCACCTGGCCCTTCATCTCTATATGGCCTTCTTTTAGTCTTCTCATATATTCTAAAAGCTTATCTGCATTTTTATTATTCAGCATCCTCTTTCTGAGTTCCATATCTGTTGTATGAACCGAAATATTTATGGGGCTTATTCTGAACTTAATTATCTTTTCGATATCCTTATCCTTTATATTAGTCAAGCTTAAGAAGTTGCCCTGTAGAAAAGACAATCTCGTATCATCATCCTTGAAATATAAAGTTTTTCTCATACCCTTTGGAAGCTGGTCGATAAAACAAAAAATGCACTTATTGTGACAGGATTTAGGCTCATCTNNCTTTCTATCTCAAGCTCCCATATCTCTCCGTCAGGCTTTTCTATCTCCAGAATCAAAAATTCATCGCTTATGAGATATTTATACTCCAAAATATCCCCCACTGCTTCTCCATTTATGCTCAATATCTTGTCGTCCTTTTCTATTTCAAGCTCATCTGCAATACTTCCTTCTAAAACCTCTTGGATGATTACTTTGCAGCATGACATAAATTTATCCTCCTGCCTTTCCATACTATTTATATATTATAACCATTGGCAAGATTAAGCACAACATAATTTTAGCCAATAAAAAACAGGCTTGTTCTATATAACAAACCTGCCTTTATAGGTTTCTTATTCATTTAAATCGATATGCTCGCCTGTGACTCCGTATATGGTCCACTCGCATATATTTGTGACATGGTCTGCAATTCGCTCTATATACTGGCTTATAAATAAAAAATAGGTGCTTTGATTTATTTTCCTCGGATCTTCCATCATAAGCAGAAGCAGCTCTCTGAATATCTGAGCATGGAGTCCATCCACCTCGTCATCTCTTTTTGATACCTCTTTGGCCTTTTCTATATCCTGCTTAACATAGGCATCTATGCTGTCCTTTACCATGCCTGTAACTATATAAGCCATCCTGGGTATATCAATGAGCTCCTTTATATATTTTTCCTTTGACAGCCGTTTTGTTATTTTGGCTATATCTACCGCATGATCCGCGATTCTTTCTAAATCAGTTATTATCTTGAGCGCAGTGGCTATTATTCTCAGATCCTTTGCAATGGGCTGCTGTAATGCGATTAGCTTCAAGCATTTGTCTTCAATGTCTATCTCCATTTTATCTACAATATCATCTGACTCAATAACTTGCTCTGCCAAATCCGTGTCCTGCTTTTTTAAGGCATTGATGGAGTTTGATAGCGCATCTTCAACTATACTGCTCATCCTTATAAGGTCCAGCTTAAGTTCCTGCAATTCATTATCAAAATAATTCCTTGTCATTATCATACCCTCCTGTTCAATTTTATCCGAATCTTCCTGTTATATAGTCCTCTGTTCTCTTATCTCTGGGTTTGTAAAATATATTCTCTGTTTTATCATATTCAATAATTTCTCCATTTAGGAAAAAAGCTGTATAATCCGATATCCTTCCTGCCTGCTGCATATTATGGGTGACTATAATGACCGTATATTGCTTTTTCAAATTTTCCATCAAGTCTTCTATTTTCATGGTTGATGCCGGATCCAAGGCCGAGGTAGGTTCATCCATCAACAAAACCTCCGGCTCTACAGCCATTGTTCTTGCTATGCACAGTCTTTGCTGCTGCCCTCC
>DPSW01000139.1 GCA_003527145.1 Clostridiaceae bacterium
TGGCAGAAAGAGATCTTATCGTGCTGGATCCGATGCTGGCAACAGGAGGCTCTGCAATAGCAGCCATAACCTTCCTTAAGGATAAAGGGGCCAAGAGTATAAGGCTGGTCAATCTTCTGGCAGCTCCTGAAGGGATAGATGCTGTAGTAAGCGCTCATCCCGATATAGAGATTTATGTGGCTGCAGTGGATGAAAAGCTCAATGATCACGGCTATATAGTACCGGGCCTCGGAGACGCTGGCGACAGATTGTTTGGGACCAAGTAGAGAATTAAGTAAGATGGAAATCACGGAAGTGTTTTTATAAGGGCAACATTGATATACGAAGCACGTACAAAAAATAAACAGACTTTTCGTGAAATTTAGTGAAAGTTTCAGAGACCTTCAGTGGTTAAAAAGGAGAATATTATGGGAAGCAATAGGGAAAGGCCTTCATGGGATGAATACTTCATGGAAATTGCAGAATTGGTGAAGAAGAGGTCTACTTGCCTGAGAAGAGAAGTAGGCGCTATAATTGTTAAGGACAACCGTATCTTATCTACGGGCTATAATGGGGCGCCGAAAGGGCTGAAGCATTGCTGTGAAACAGGATGCATTCGAAGCGACCTCAATGTTCCTTCCGGTGAACGCCATGAGTTATGCCGCGGACTTCATGCCGAGCAAAATGCTATAATTCAAGCCGCTGTATTTGGAGCTGCTATAGATGGAGCCACAATATATATTACCCTGTTCCCATGCGTGGTTTGTACAAAAATGATAATAAATTCTGGTATAAAAAGGATAGTTTTAAGGGAAGCTTATAACGATTCCTTGTCAATGAAAATGTTGGAAGAATCGGGGATTCAGGTTATAAGGATGACGGAATAGGAGAGATGGGGACGGCAGCCACTGAAAGACACGGAAAATTTTCACAACTCTCATTCCTGCGTGATATATAATACTATATTCAAATAAGAAATAGCAGCATAAGAGCTTCTTGTTTTTCGATATGGCCTTTAGTGATTTTTAGTACATAATTTAGTGCCTTTTCGTGGTTTAAAAAACAAAAAAGAAAAATTTACATAACGTTATTTTTAAAAAAGAGTAAAAAATAATAAGGGGAGAATTGATAAAACCTGAATAATACAAGTTTGACTTTAAATATCATTTGTTTTAAAATGAAAATATTGGACAGATTATACTATAATACCCGGGAGTGATAAGATGAAAGACTTGTTCATGGCTTTTGCCGCTTCAGCTGCTTTCGCATGTGCTGCAACTCCATTTGTTAAGCGTTGGGCAGAAAAAGTAAAAGCCATAGATGTACCAAAGGATAATAGAAGAGTTCACAAAAAACCCACTCCTTTATTAGGTGGATTAGCTATTTATTTTGCCTGCCTTATGAGCATACTCCTGTTTGTTCCTCTGGATGAAAAGGTTTTAGGCATATTGGCAGGTGCAACTATGATAGTAATATGCGGGTATTTTGACGATATTAAGCCTCTCTCACCAAAGACAAAGTTTGCAGTCCAAATAATTGCAGCTATTATCGCCATATATTGCGGTGTAAGAATAGATAGATTCACCAATCCTTTGTATTTTATTTACAAGGCCAAATGGATAGAGCTGGGGATATTTGCTTATCCTATAACATTATTATGGATTGTGGGGCTTACCAATGCCTTCAATCTTATTGACGGCCTTGACGGATTGGCGGCAGGAGTATCCGCCATATCATCCGTGACTCTTTTGACAGTCGCTATGCTTGTAGGGCCGGAACAACCCTATATAATTATGACTGCAATACTTGCAGGCTCAACTTTAGGGTTTTTACCTTACAATTTCAACCCTGCCAAGATATTTATGGGCGATACGGGAGCTCTATTTTTAGGCTATATGCTCTCCGTAATATCTGTAATGGGAGTTTTAAAGAGTGCAACTGCTTTATCTATACTGGTTCCTATCTTTGCGATGGGATTGCCTATATTTGATACCTTGTTTGCCATGATAAGAAGGTTTGCCAGCGGCAAATCCATGGTGGAAGCGGATAAAGGACATTTGCATCACAGGCTGCTGGCTAAAGGCTACAGCCAAAAGAAGGCAGTGCTGACCCTTTATTCGGTTAGCGCAATTTTGGGTGTAGGAGCCATAGCTTTAGTGGAAACGAAGCTTAAGACAGCATATATACTTGTATTTGTGGTTTTTCTTTTGGCCTCTATGGGGGTAAAATATTTAGGGTTATTAGATGCAGGAAAAGGCAAAAACAAACTTGATGTATAAAAAATAACAAAAAAATAGCACGGCCTTAAAATGGCTGTGCTTTTTTTAGGAGGTTGCATATGATAAAAATTCTTTCCATATTTGGAACCAGGCCCGAAGCCATAAAAATGGCTCCTCTTGTAAATTTTCTTCAGGAAAGCAAAAGCTTTGAATCTGTAGTATGCGTTACTGCACAACATAGAGAGATGCTGGATCAGGTTCTGGATATTTTTCGGATAAAGCCTGATTTTGATCTGGACATAATGAAAAACAGGCAAAGCCTGACGGATATTATGGTCAATGCATTAACCGGCCTGGATAATGTTATAAAAGAAGTGCAGCCGGATATGGTATTGGTGCACGGAGATACTTCAACCACCTTTTGCGGAGCCCTAGGCGCTTATTATAATAGGGTTCAGCTGGGTCATGTGGAAGCAGGCCTCAGGACCTTCAATAAATATTATCCCTATCCGGAGGAAATGAATAGGAAGCTTACAGGAGCGTTGGCGGACATACATTTCTCTCCTACCGGCAATTCAAAAAACAATCTGCTGGCCGAAGGAGTCTCAGAAGGCAGCATATACATAACGGGCAATACGGTAATAGATGCCCTAAAGACTACAGTCAGGAAAGATTATGCCTTTAATAATCCGGTGCTTAAAGCTCTGGATTTCGGGAAAAGAATAATAATGGTCACGGCTCACAGGAGGGAGAACCTGGGCAGACCCCTGGAGAACATATGCCTTGCATTGAAGGACATCATTGGGAATTATAAGGATACTGAGATAGTTTATCCTGTTCATATGAATCCGGCGGTGAGAGACACAGCATTTTCAATCCTTGGGAATCAGGACAGAATTCACTTGATAGACCCTATAGATGTGCTGGAAATGCACAACCTGATGGATAGATGCCATCTTGTTCTCACGGACTCGGGAGGACTTCAGGAAGAAGCCCCGTCTCTGGGCAAGCCGGTTTTGGTCTTGCGGGGCGAGACGGAAAGGCCTGAAGCGATCGAGTTCGGTACGCTGAAGCTGGCAGGAACGGAACGAAAAAATATATATGATATGGCAGCTTTATTGCTGGAGGATGAAAAAGAATATCAGAGAATGGCCAATGCGGTAAATCCTTATGGAGATGGTTTTGCTTCGGAGAGGATAGGAGAGAGCATCTTATATCATTTCGGAGAGGAAAAGGAGAGACCGAAGGATTTTATGCCTAGATAGCGGCAACTAAGGCAGAACTGATGATTGCGGATAATTTTAAAAAGCAATGTATATATAGAAGCGGTGCAAGCCGCTTCTATTTTTCCTTTGTCATCTGCACGTATTGTACAATCAGCTTGTCCAGCTCCATGCTGGCCTTCAATATTCTTTCCTCATCCTTGCTTTCTATAGCTTCATGAAGAAGCTTCCTGAATCTTTCAATCTCCCGCTTATAATGCTCCGATGGTATCATGCTCATTTTCACCGCCTATAGTAGATATGGAATTTTTTATTTTTTTTGCATTATATAATGCCTTGTCCGCCATACCTAATAAAATATCCGGCTTGGTGTGCTTATCAATACTCGCTATGCCCATGGATACGGTGACATTGATATCATTGAACGATGATGCTTCAATGAGAGCTCTTATCCTCTCGCATAGAATATAAGCTTCATTTTCGTCTGTATCAGGAAGGATCAAAGTGAATTCCTCTCCGCCCCATCTTATTGCAATATCACGAGTGCGGATATTGCTTCTTATCATATCTGCAATGCTTTTTAAAACCTTGTCACCTGCTAAATGGCCCCAGGTATNNAAATCATCGATATCGATAATGACCAGGGATAAATGAGAACTTCTGCTTTTCAGCCTATTGATTGCATTTATAATTTCTTTATTATACTGCTGCCTGTTATATAACCTGGTCAGGCAGTCCGTGGAGCTTATAACCTTCAGTCTGTAAATTTTGATGCTGAAATATAAAAGCGTGAGGATTTGAAGGATGATGAGCAGCAGATTGATGATTTTTAGATGCACCATTTTCATGAGTTCAGAGCCCCCCTATGCAAATGTGTTAGCAATATTNNCACCATATATATGCTGATTGCAAACAATTAATAGAAGCAATGGGCATATTTAGATGAAGCCGGGTTTTCGATAGAGTTATAGTAACAAAGGAGTGAGAATAATTGGAGCATGAAGTTGATAATAAGGGCATTGGGGAAAGAATACGAAAAGAAAGAGAGAAGCTGGCGCTCACTCGGGAGAAGCTTGCAGAAATTATTGATCTCTCTCCTCTCTATATCGGTCAATTAGAGCGTGGAGAGAGACAGATGAGCTTGAACACACTC
>DPSW01000090.1 GCA_003527145.1 Clostridiaceae bacterium
ACAAGATACAAGAAATTATAGAGAAAAATATGAAAGCCTTGCCCAACCCCACGGGTGAATGCATAGGCAAAAGAACCGAAATAAATGATGCAGTCTATACATATGTAGATTTTCTCAAAGAGACCATAGAAGCAGATTTCAAAGGACTGAAGATCGTACTGGACTGTGCTAATGGTGCATCATACATTACGGCACCCACTGCCTTTGCAGAGCTGGGGGCCGAGATATTGGTCATCAATAACGCTCCTGACGGAATAAACATAAACAAGAGCTGCGGCTCCACCCATCCCNNCAAAGGATGGTTGTAGAATCCGGCGCCCATCTGGGTCTGGCTTTCGACGGAGATGCAGACAGACTCATCGCTGTAGACGATAAAGGCGAAATAGTCAACGGCGACCATGTCATGGCGATAATAGCGAAACACTTGAAGTCAAAGGGCAACCTCAAAAAGGATACGGTGGTAGCTACCATAATGAGCAATATGGGCCTGGAGATAGCCTGCAGGAATGAACAATGCAATATAATCAGGACAAAGGTAGGAGACAGGTATGTGCTTGAGGAAATGATGAAAAACGGCTATAACCTGGGCGGTGAGCAATCGGGACACATAATCTTCCTGGATCACAATACCACCGGTGACGGCCTTCTGACGGCCCTGCAGCTGGTATCCGTAGTAAAGGAGACTGGGAAGAAGCTATCCGAGCTGAAAAGCATCATGACCGAGCTGCCTCAGGTTCTGGTAAATGCCAGAATAAAAAATGAGTATAAGACTAAATATATGGAAGATGCGGAAATAAAAGCAGCCATAGAAAGCATAGAAGCCCAAATGAAAAATGCGGGCAGAGTGGTGATCAGGCCCTCGGGGACAGAACCCCTGGTAAGGGTCATGCTGGAGGGCGAGGATCAGAACGTCATACAGAAAATGGCCGAAGACTTGGCAGCATTGATAGAAAGGAAATTGTCATAGGGTGCCTCAAGGGGCGCCCTTTTCAATGAAATGCATCAATATTTCAATGCTATACAACAATAAGGCCTTGCGATAATATAATAAACAATGTAAAATATTTTTGCCGTAAAAATGCAAAAACTCACGTCTAAACTGTATGATGTATTATGAAGGGAGGTGATGGAAAAAGTAATATGGAAAGGAGGGGAAAAGTGAACGGCAGCTGTAAGCCTGAAGATATCAAATAAGCGCCTGGACNNGGTTCATCGAAATACTCGGCGGGTGCCCTGCGGCATAGCTCAATGCCGATAGAGGTTTTACAAAACCGCAAGCGATTGCAGGTACAAAATAAACCGAAATGAGCTGAATAAATTGTAGAGTCGGGGAACATTCCATAAGGTTATTATCGGGAACATTCCTCAGAGATAAAGACTCTAGGGAAAGAAACATGTTCCCATAAATTATTTCCAACGGCGTGTAACCCCGTTCCTTAGTGAAAGGGGAAAAATTAATGTGTGGAATAGTTGGATATATCGGAGATAAAAATGCAGTTCCGGTATTGATGGATGGCTTGAAAAAGCTTGAATATAGAGGATATGACTCTGCCGGTGTGGCAGTATATGCAGAAGGAAAAGTTCAAATAAGGAAATACAAGGGCAGACTGAGCGTTCTGGAAGAACATTTGGATAAAGAAAAACTGAGCGGCAATCTGGCCATAGGGCATACCAGATGGGCTACCCACGGGGAGCCTTCGGATGCCAACTCTCACCCTCATACAAATGAAAAAGGAGATATTGCCGTAGTTCATAACGGGATAATAGAAAACTATCTGAAGATAAAAGATTTTCTTATAAGCAAGGGCTATGTGTTCAANNCAGAGGTGGACACGGAGGTGCTGGCTCACTTCATCGACTATTATTATGAAGGAGACCTGGCGGAAGCGGTAAGGAAGGTCATAAAGGAAATCAAGGGCTCCTATGCCTTTGCGGTGATAACAAACAGGGAACCGGACAAAATAGTATGCGTAAGAAAGGAAAACCCTCTGATAGTGGGAATAGGCGAAGATGAAAACTACATTGCCTCGGACATCCCCGCCATACTCAAGCATACGAGGAAAACATACCTCATGGGAGAAAACGAACTGGCCGTCATAACCAAGGATGACATCAGATTCTATTCGGAAAATGGCGAACCGGTAAAAAAAGAAGTCTTCAATGTGGATTGGGACGTATCCGCAGCAGAAAAAGGCGGCTACAGGCATTTCATGCTGAAGGAGATCCACGAGCAGCCAAAAGCAATAAAGGATACGATGACCGGAAGGATGGCAAAGGACTCCGATACCATCAGACTGGATGACATAAAGCTGACTGCAGAGGAGCTGGAAAGATTCAGCAAGATTTTNNCTGCGGCACAGCCTACCATGCAGGATTGGTGGGCAAATACCTTATAGAGCATCTTGCCAAAATCCCTGTGGAAGTGGATATAGCCTCTGAATTCAGATATAGGAATCCTTTGGTGGACGAAAAGACTTTGGTGATAATAATAAGCCAATCCGGCGAAACCCTGGACACCTTTGCAGCCCTCAAGGAAGCGAAGAACAAGGGCGCAAGGATACTCAGCGTAGTAAACGTGGTGGGCAGCTCCATAGCAAGAGAATCCCACGATGTGCTGTACACATGGGCAGGCCCGGAGATAGCGGTAGCATCCACCAAGGCTTATACAACCCAGATAATTGCACTGTATGAGATAGCCCTTCATATGGCTGATCTCAAGGGAACCTTGTCAAAAGAAGAGATCAAGACCATCAAGGATGAGATGCTGAACCTCCCCGCAAAGATAGAGAAGGCCCTGGGAAACAAGGAAGAAATACAGAAATTTGCTTCCAAGAACTCCGGTGAAAAGGACGTATTTTTCATCGGAAGAGGCCTGGACTATGCAGTGGCTCTGGAAGGCTCCCTAAAGCTCAAGGAGATATCCTATATACACTCGGACGCCTATGCGGCAGGAGAGCTGAAGCACGGCCCCATAGCCCTGATAGAAGAGGGCACCGTAGTAGTAGCTCTCATGACCCAGCATGAGCTGTATGAGAAGATGCTCAGCAATGTAAAGGAAGTCAAGGCAAGAGGAGCCTATGTATTCGCCATAGCCAAGGAAGGCAACAGGGAAGTAGAAACCATTGCCGACCAGACCCTATATATACCCCAAGTATCAGATATGCTCTCACCCACTGTAACTGTGATACCCCTCCAGCTATTAGCCTACTATATGGCAGTAGAAAAGGGCTGCGATGTGGATATGCCGAGGAATTTAGCTAAGAGCGTAACTGTGGAGTAGAAAAATAGTTAGAAGCCCAGTTGTTAAACGATAATAAAGTTATGAACTAAATAAAAAAGATATGAACTAAACAATAAAGTAATGAATTGAACCACCTTTTTATGGAAATAATCGAAGTAAAAGGGTGGTTTATTTTTTGCTCTGGAGGTGCTCTGATGGCTAAAAGAAAATATGGGATTGATGAAGATAAGATTCAAAAGTATATGAAAGAAGGGCGAGGCCAAGGCGTAGGCAGAGACTATAAACCGTGGATTAATATTCATGATTTCCCGTCTCAAGGTCGTGTTTCGCGTTGCTTTGGTTGGAAAACAGGACGAATACACCATTTTCTATCCGATTCAGAAACTAGATATTTTTATCTGCTTGAGTGGTCTGATTGTATAATAGATATCAGAGAGCAGTATCCAATACTGGATCGTGATAGGACACAGAAGATTGCTGAGGAAAAGGGTATTAAATATCCTGAAGATGTAGCAACAAAAACACCTCTGATTCTTACAACTGATTTTCTTATTACAGTGAGGAAGGATGGCAAAAACTTTAATGTTGCTAGAACTATAAAGCCATCAAGAGATTTGGAGAAGCCCAGAACTATTGAAAAGTTCGAGATCGAGAAAACTTACTGGGAAGAGGAAGACATTGATTGGAGCATAGTTACTGAAAAAGAAATAAGCAGAGAATTTGCTTCTAATGTAGAGTGGGTTCATGACTCTTATAAGCTTGAAACTACTACTGATTTAGATATGTCGTCTCTTATGAAGCTTACGGATATATTGAAAGAAAGGCTTTCTAGTAATAGCACAATATTACTGAAAAACCTCTTGCATGACTTGGATACTGAGTTTAACTATAATAATGGATT
>DPSW01000457.1 GCA_003527145.1 Clostridiaceae bacterium
TTATTCCTGTAAAGCCCAATTTTTTTTATTTTTTCCTCTAATTGATGGTGATTCATTGTTAAAAAGCCAGCAGGTGTTTTATAGTGCTTGAAGAGTTCTGATGTAACTTCATTAACCTTTTTATCTGTCGATTGAGCACTTAGCATCGTTGCTACCAACAGTTGAAAAGTATTTTCGAAGCTTAATTCGCATTTAGCTTCAGGATAAAGCTCTGCCAGCTTCTCCATGACCAATAAAGGCTTATCGTTTTTGTTTTTCAAAATAATCCCCCAATTCACTGCATTCCATGCAATTTATTATATCTTTTGATTCAAGCCATCCTTTACGTGCAATCCCTACACCAAGCTTGATATTTTTCATGCCTTCTACGCTATGTGCATCAGGATTTATTGCAAATTTTACACCCCTGGATTTTGCATATTTTATGTATCTCCAATCCAGATCAAGCCTATGCGGATCGCAATTTATTTCAATGATTTTGTCGTTATCAGCCACAGAATCTATAATTGAATAAATATCCATATCTGACGCCTCACGAGCCAGAAGAATCCTTCCTGTAATGTGCCCTATAATAGTAGTATGCTTGTTTTTTATAGCATTTATTATTCTAGCGGTCATCTTGTCCTTCTCCATGCCCAGGTTTGAGTGGACAGATGCAATAACAAAATCAAACAAGGATAATATCTCATCGCTGTAATCTAAAGAACCATCCGGCAAAATANNGTTATATTCATCAATTTCTTCAATCTGCCTCCTTATATCATCTTCTTTTAAGCCATTCGCATAAAATGCCGAACGGCTATGATCTGATATCCCTATATAGCTAAGGCCCATTCTTTTTGCCGCATCTGCCATTTGAGCTATTCCCGAAGAGCCGTCGCTATAGGAGGTATGTATATGAAATGCTCCTTTCAAATCCTCATAAATTACTAAATCAGGCAAACTTCTTTTTTCCGCCATCTCAATCTCACCAGTATTTTCTCTCAGCTCAGGCGGAATAAAACTCAGCCCCAGGGCATTATAAACCTCAGTCTCAGTTTTGCAATCAATCAAATTATCATTTTGAAATAAACCATACTCATTTATTTTAATTCCCTCAGCTTTGGCCCTATGCCTTAAAGCCGTATTATGTTCCTTACTGCCTGTAAAATGGTGCAGTGCGTAGGGAAATTGAACATCCTCCACTACCCTCAAATCCATCATTATCCCTTTTTTCAGCCTTACCGAAGTCTTTGTTTCTCCCTTAGATACGACCTCACCTATCTCTTCAAAAGCAGTAAAATAATCCATAAGCTTCAATGGCTGATTTGTGCTTGCCAGGATATCTATATCCTTTACCACTTCTTTCTTTCTCCTTAAGCTTCCTGCTATATCACATCGGATGACCAAAGGAGATTTAAGAAGTTTATCCTTTATGGATTCCGCATCTTCTATGACGTATCCATAAAGATACTGTCCGCTGAATCTCTTTATGTCCTGTATACCTTTCAGTATCTTGCTTTGAGTTTTTTCACCGAAACCCTCCAAGCTCAGCAAGCGATTCTCCATGCAGGCGTATTCAAGCTCGCCAACGGTTTCTATACCCAATTTTTCATACAGCATCTTCGCTTTCTTGGGCCCTATGCCTTGGATCTTTAAAATATCAAAAATTCCCGGCGGTATGCTGTTTTTTAGGTTTTCATAAAACTCCAGTCTTCCTGTTCTGTGAAGCTCAATGATTTTTCCCGACAGGGCCTCTCCTATTCCTTTTATTCCTACTATTTTATCATCTTCAATATAATCATCCAGTTCTCCTTCCAGCATTTCCAAAATTCTTGCCCCGTTCACATAGGCCTTGATTTTGAACGGATTATCACCCTTTATCTCCAGCATAAGCCCTATTTCTTCCAGTATCCTGCTGATTTCTCGCTTATCCATATACTCTCACCTCGCAATATTAATTACATTCTAACAAATTATCCTCTATTAGCAACCATGTGATATACTTTTATACATTGACACTATTCTTATTTAAGATAAAAATTATGACTTTTTTAAACATGGAGCAATATAAAGACGATTGCCTGCAGTCTAGCGATCATAATTATTAAAATTACTGTTATAATTAATATTATATCAATTTTAAACGGAGGCGTACTATGGATATACAAAAGCTCTCTCTCATAGCTTTAAATTCTAAATTTATACACTCTAATCTGGCAGTAAGATACTTAAGCAGCTATCTTCAAAACAAAAATATAAAAGCATATATATTAGAATTCAGCATAAACGACAGCTTTGACAGCATAATAAAAAAAATATATTTGAGCAATAGTGATGTAATGGCTTTCTCGTGCTATATATGGAACAGGGAATTGGTGATGAAGCTGGGATCAAGCCTGAAAAAAGTAATGCCGGATTCCATAATCGTATTGGGAGGGCCGGAAGTCTCTTACGATGTCGAATCCACTATGAAAGAAAACCCTTGGATTGATTACATTATCTTTGGGGAAGGCGAAGAAACTTTCTATGAATTTGCGTCTCGTCTCAAATCGGGGCGTGAGTCCGCTCAAAATATAGATGGCCTTGCATGCAATAAAAATGGAATCATCCATATAAACAAGCTGCGAAATCCCATATCCGACCTTGACCGGCTACTTTCCCATATGTTTCTTTTGACGGCCTGGAGAGTAAAATACTTTATTATGAAACCTCAAGAGGCTGCCCGTTTAAATGCCAATATTGCCTCTCTTCTTTGGAGACGGGTGTAAGATATTTTTCTCTGGAGAGAGTTTATAATGATATAAATATATTTATAGAAAACCATGTGAGGCAGGTTAAGCTCGTAGATCGGACTTTTAACTGCAGCAAGGAAAGATGTCTCAAAATAATGGACTACATACTCATTAAAAAGGGCAATACTAATTTTCATTTTGAAATCTCCGCCAAGCTTATAGACTCTGATTTTTTAGATATGGTAAAAAAGGCACCAAAAGGAATTTTCCAGTTTGAAATAGGAGTTCAGTCTACAAATGATGATACACTTGAAACTATAAGCAGGACGGAAAGCTTCGAGAGTATAAGATACAACATAACAAAGCTCATTGATATAGGTAACTGCCATGTGCATTTGGACCTCATCGCAGGACTGCCTTGCGAGGACATAAAAAGCTTCGAAAAATCCTTTAACGACGTTTATTATCTGAAATCCAATATGCTTCAGCTTGGCTTTTTGAAGCTGCTCAGAGGTTCTGGGCTGAGACAGGCCGCTGATAAATACGGTATTTTGTATAATGCTCACCCTCCCTATGAGGTCTTGTCAACAACNNNAAGAGCTGGTAGAAATATTCCACAACTCGGCTAGATTTAGCAAGAGCCTTTCATATCTGATTGAAGAGCACAATATTAACCCTTTTCAATTTTTTAAAGCTTTAGGTGCTTATTATGTTGATAACGATGGGTTTAGCAGATCTTTAAAAATATCTGACCATTATGAGCTTTTATACGGTTTNNAATGAATTATTAAAATTTGACTACTTTAAGTCAATCGGAACCAACATGCCGGCTTGTATCCACAGGTTCAACAGCGCAGCAATCAAGGGGCAAGTCAGCAGCTTTTTGAAGAATGAAAAAAATATAGCCAGTCATATGCCTGAGCTAATCTCTATGGATGTGAAACAGAAGCTTAAATATATAAGGTTTGAAATATTTGATGCAGATATGCTGGGAGGCCTGGAGCAAGGCAAGCATATCCTGTTTTCAATAAAAGACCCAAAGGGCGGTGCTGAAGAAAGGCTGATGTCCTTTCCGCTGGATGAGTTTGTGAAAATAAGCACGTAAAGTAAACTTTTCTATATAGNNGGGCCATATGGTATATGGATAATTATGATGACAACAGCAAACTTTTGGACTTGCTCAGGGAAGCTATGAAAGACGAAAGGCATGATTACCTTAAATACAAAATGATGATGGAGGCAGCACCAAGCAGAGAAATAGCGGATCAGGTACGCTTTGCCCATGAGGATGAAGGAAAGCACTACAGGATGTTTCAAAAAATATATAGGGATTTAACGGGCAGAACTATAGAAATTCCTATCCCTCAAGTAGAAAAATACGAAAACTATATTGATGCTGTCAAAAGCAGCATCAATGGTGAGCTAGAGGCTGTGGAACTATACAGAGATATACGCTCCATGCTGAACTCAAAAAAGCACAGAGATATGCTTTTCGAGATTATAACAGATGAACAGGAACATGCCACTCGCTTTGTATATGTATTTTCCATGCTTAAATAATTATTTGGCGCCATACAGGCGCCTTAGATTTTTTCTCCAACTTCCTTATAAAAATTTAGAAAGCATCCCGCTGTGGTTCTTTGAGCCATCGGAAATATCTGGCCTGCAATCCTATAAAACCTGTCCCGTCTACACGCGATCAGAGAATATCTTCTATATATTGCAATCGCATCCTTAGCGTTCCTTTCGATATAGTCATATGGATTCTCAAGATATATACCGCCTTGAGAAGCTGCGTAATTTTCAAAACTATCATGGACTGCTTTAATCCATTGTTCAAAACGTCTATNNCTATGGCTTTTCAATAAATATATATCACCGTGCTGCGGCACTGTGGAATCCTGTATAAGGTGCACCGCTGCTCCAAGATAAGTCATGGCCATCTCTTTATCCCCTGATTCCCAATATACCTTGGCGCAGCCATAATAACGCGCGAATCTTTGCCTTGAGTTTTTGCATCCGTATAAGCCTCTATGCGTATATGGATTATAAAAATGCTCTCTGCTTCTGAAATCCTGATCTGCCCAATNNTATTTCATCCAGATATTGTAGGAAAAATTCATAAGCTTCCCTATAACCGTCATTTTTTAGTATTTCTAAGGCCCGCTTATTGATAAACATATGAACCTGGCAAAAAGTCTGAACAAAATATTTCTTAAAAGGTACAGCAAACCATAGTATAGTTTTAAAGCTTCTTCCATATACTTTTTCAACAACGCTCATTTTTTCAACCCCAATCGTAGCTGTTACATGTGATAATTATATGTTTTCCACAGGAATATTCTATATACCTATATTATATTATGATATAATTTGATTAATATAAAAGTGCAATCGAATTGGAGGAGAGAACTTGAAAGATCCTAGAATATCTCAATTAGCAAAAAATCTAATAAATTACTCAGTAAGCATAAAGCCCGGTGAAAATCTTCTCATTGAGCTATTTGATTCAGGCGATGAATTGGCTTCAGAGCTTATCAGAGAATGCTATAGGGCGGGGGCCAACCCATTTCTTTCAATTAAGAGCAGAAAGCTTATGAAGGATCTGATCATGAACACAAGTAAAGAACATATGCTTGCTCTATCATCCTTTGAAGCCGACAGAATGAAAAAAATGCATGCTTACATAGCTATCAGAGGTGCGCTCAATTCCTCAGAATTATCGGACATCCCGGAAGATAAGATGAGCATCTATATGAAAAATTGGTCGAAGCCCGTTCATTCGGACATAAGAGTCCCCCACACCAAATGGTGCGTTATGAGGTATCCAAGCCATGCTATGGCTCAAATGGCCGGCATGAGCATGGAAAGGTTTGAGGACTTTTTCTTTGATGTTTGCTGCCTTGACTATTCAAACATGGATAAGGCGATGAATCCTTTGAAGGAGTTAATGGATAAAACCGATAAAGTCAAAATTAGAGGCAAAGATACGGATTTAAGCTTCTCTATAAAGAATCTGCCTGCAATTAAATGTTCAGGCGAAGCCAACATTCCTGACGGAGAG
>DPSW01000234.1:0-210 GCA_003527145.1 Clostridiaceae bacterium
CCCATCTTTTTCATCTGCTGCAGCTGATCCAAAAAATCCTCAAAGCTAAATTGCTGGCTTCTTATTTTCTTCTCCAGTTCCAAGGCTTTCTTCTCATCTATATTTGACTGGGCTTTTTCAATAAGGCTCAACACATCACCCATGCCCAGTATTCTGGATGCCATCCTGTCCGGATGAAAAGGTTCCAGATCAGACATCTTTTCGCCCATT
>DPSW01000234.1:219-8314 GCA_003527145.1 Clostridiaceae bacterium
AGCGGCTCCACCTCTAGTGTCTCCATCAAGCTTGGTAAGTATTATTCCATCCAACCCAAGTTTTTGATTAAAGCTTTCCGCCACATTTACCGCATCCTGGCCTGTCATAGAGTCGACCACAAGCATAATCTCCGTTGGTCTTATATTATTCTTTATTTCCAGCAGCTCATCCATGAGCTCTTCATTGATATGAAGCCTTCCCGCAGTATCTATTATCAGCACATCATTGCCCGATTTGGATGCGTGTTCTATGGCAGCTTTGCATATATCAACCGGCTTTGTTTTATCGCCAAGAGAAAACACATCTGCCTCCACCTGTCCTGCCACTACATGAAGCTGCTTTATTGCGGCCGGCCTGTAAATATCGCATGCCACAAGCAGGGGTTTCTTACCTTGTTTTTTCATGTTTAAAGCAAGCTTGCCGCAGGTAGTTGTTTTACCGGCTCCCTGCAGCCCTGTCATCATGATGATGGTAGGCGGCTTTGGGGAAAAAATTATTTTGCTTTGAGTACTCCCCATAAGCTGAGTGAGCTCATCATTAACAATTTTGATCACCTGCTGCCCGGGAGTAAGGCTTTCCATTACCTCATGGCCTACAGCCCGCTCAGTTACTCTTGAAACAAAGTCCTTTACAACCTTAAAGTTTACATCGGCTTCCAAGAGAGCCATCTTAACTTCTCGCATAGCTTCTTTTACATCTTTTTCATTTAATTTACCGCTGCCTCTAAGTTTTTTCAGTGTTTCTTGCAGTCTATTAGCCAAACCTTCAAAAGCCATTCAATCGCCTCCCGGAAGTTTATTCCAGCCTCTCAATAAAGCTTTTAATATTTTTTATTCTGTCCTTTATTTTCGATATATCGTCTTGCTCTGCATCTACTATTTCGTCCAGCATTAAGCTTACTTTTGCCAATATGGATTTTTGCTGGAGGAATTTCTCCACCAATCTTAATCTGGCTTCATACTCCTCTAAAGTTGTCTCTGCCCTTTTTAAAGCATCATACACGCCCTGCCTGCTGATGCTTATTTGCTCTGATATCTCGCTTAAAGAAAGATCATCCGAATAGTACATCTCTACAATATCTCTTTGTTTATCCGTCAATAATTGACCATAAAAATCAAACAGCAATGTTTTTTGTACTATATCCTCTATCATTCTATACACCCCAAAATACCAATGTAAAGGTTAAAGCCTTTACATTGGTATTTTAAATCAAATAAGTCCCTGTGTCAACAAAATTATTCGGAAAATAAGGCATTGGCGAAATCTACCGGATCAAAGTCCTGCAAATCGTCAATTTTTTCTCCGACGCCTACAAGCCTTACGGGGATATTGAGTTCCGATTTAATCGCTATAACTATGCCTCCCTTTGCAGTTCCATCTAACTTTGTCAATACAATTCCGGTGATATCAGCGGCCTCTTTAAATACTTTTGCCTGTACAATAGCATTTTGGCCTGTTGTAGCATCCAGCACCAGGTATACTTCTCTATGTGCTTCCGGATATTCCCTGTCAATAATCCTGAATATCTTCTTTAGTTCTTCCATAAGATTCTTTTTATTATGCAATCTGCCTGCAGTATCGCATATTATCACATCTGTTTTCCTCGACTTTGCAGCGCTTATAGCATCATATATTATTGCTGCAGGGTCCGCACCCTCCTGATGCTTTATAATATCAACGCCTACCCTGTTGCTCCATACTTCAAGCTGCTCTATAGCCGCTGCTCTAAATGTGTCTGCAGCTGCTATCAATACTTTTTTGCCTGCCTTCTTATACCTGTTGGCAATTTTCCCTACTGAAGTAGTCTTTCCAACCCCGTTTACACCTATAACGACTATTATCTGAGGATACGCATTGCTTAAAGGCTCAGCATTCTCAGACATAAGCTTAAGAACCTCCTGCTTAAGCAATTCAATCACTGCCTTAGGATCATTTACTTTTTCCTCTTTTATCTTTTTTCTGATCCCATCCAGCAGTTTCATGGTGGTTTCCACCCCTACATCAGAAGTAATCAATATTTCCTCCAGCTCATCAAATAAATCCTCATCTATGGTCTTAAAGCTGTTTACGACAGAATTCAACCTGTCTGTAATGTTTTTTCTTGTTTTAAATAAGCCGTCCTTCAATTTTTTGAAAAAAGAAGGGTTATTTTCGGCCGGTTCTTCTTCAGCCTCTCCCATATCTTCAATAATCATTTTTTCAATTTTTTCATCTTTCAAGTATTCCTCATCTTCCGATATTTCAACTTCAGCTTCATTTATGCCGTCATTCTTTGTATCTTTATCTTTTTTAAAAAGCTTTTTAAAAAAATCTGCCATGCTGAATCCCTCCTAAATAATATCTAGCTAACTTTATCCTCAAATTTCACCGATAAGAGCTTGGAAGTGCCTGTATCTTCCATTGTCACTCCATATAGGCAATCCGCGGCTTCCATGCTGCCTTTTCTATGAGTGATTATTATAAACTGAGTAGAAAACTCCTTCAAAAATGCTGCATATCTGTCTACGTTGGCATCATCCAATGCTGAGTCTATTTCATCCAACACACAGAAGGGAGCAGGCTTCATCTTAAGTATTGCAAATAACAGGGCAATTGCTGTCAATGCTCTCTCTCCGCCAGACAGAAGCATGAGATTTTGCAGCTTTTTATTTGGAGGCTTGGCAACTATTTCAATGTCTGAACCCAACACATCCTCACTATCTGTCAAAACTATCTCTGCCATACCGCCGCCAAACAATTTGATAAACACTTCATTAAAATTGATATTAATTTTATTGAATTCTTCGAGAAATTGCTTCTTCATGTACTGTGTTATATCATCTATTACATTTATCAGAGAGTCCTTCGCCCTTATCAAATCTTCCAATTGCTTTTTCAGAAAATCATGCCTTTCGCTTAAACTTTCATATTCTTCAACTGCGTTTACATTTATTGTGCCGAGAGCTCGTATTTCCTCCTTCAACTCATCACATTTTTTAGCAGTTTTACTAAGGTTTATACCATCTATTTTGAGCTCCAGTGCTTTTCTATAGCTCATTTCATACACATCCAGCAGTCTGAACTCCAAGCCTTCTATGTCCATCTCAACTTTAACTTTCTGCATCTCAATCCTATGCATACTATTTTGAACATTATTCAAATCTTGCTGCAGCTGCTTTAGATTTGTTTCCATATCATCAAAGTATTGAACTTTGCTGTTTTTAACCTTTTCAAGAGCTTCCAGTTCATTTTGCTTGTTGATATGCTTTGCAGCAGTTTCTTCAATGTTCCGCCTGTTCTCATCGCTCTTTGTGCTCAAGGCTGTCAAATCATTTTTTGCATTATCAATTTCATTAAATATTTCCTTGATTTTTAAATCGTATTCCTCCAAAGTCTTATTGTTTCTATATATGTTTTGTTCAAAGGAAGATATTTGTTGTTTTAACTCAGCTTCCTTGATTTTTAAAGAAGTGNNTTTGCTCTTTTTTAATTTTTAAGTCTTCCTGTAATATTATTATTTCTTTCTCAAAGCCGGATATTTCATTTTTGATGCACTCCAATTCCTGTTCCAAAGTTTTCTGGCCTTCTGATACTTTTATCTTTTCTGCTTCCAGCTCGCCCAGCTCTTTTTCATTTATTGAAATCTTGCTTTTTATAATGTCCAAATCATTGTTCAGCATTGTGAGCCTATTTTTCTTATTGTTCATTTCCAGTTCAAAGCTATGAAGGCTTTCTGTAAGATGATTTATTTCATTTTCATATACAGTCAACTCATCTTTGTTCTTTTCAACCTTTCTTCCGGTTTCATCTAATTCCTGGAGAATTTTTGAGTAGTCTGCTTTAAGATCAACGATTTGACTTTTTCTCGTCAGAATATTGGATGCATAAGACCCTACGCTGCCACCTGTAATAGCGCCTCCCGGGCTTATTAATTCACCCTCCAAAGTAACAATCCTGAATTCATAATTAGAAGCTTTAGCCAGCTTTATTGCAGTATTCATATCATCCACTATAACAATTCTGCCTAAAAGGTGATATATTATATTTTTGTATTCTTCTTCGTATTTGACCATATCGGCAGCGATGCCCAGAACCCCCGGCATTTCCAGCTTTTTCTTTTCAAATTGATTAAAGCTTCTTCCCTTGATCGAGCTGATTGGCAAAAAAGTAGCTCTCCCAAGCTTATTCTTTTTTAAAAACTCGATGAGCAGCTTTGCATCTTCTTCCTTTTCAGTGATAATATTTTGCACCGATGAGCCTAGTGCGATTTCAATAGCTACTGAATAATCTGCATTTACCGATATGATCTCACCGATTACTCCACGAAAACCGGATACTCTCTTCTTAATATCCTCATGCTGCATCAAAATAGTCTTTATAGTTTTATTGTATCCTCCATAATCCCTTTCCATTTCTTCCAAAAGCTTTAGTCTGGATGCAGTATTATCTTTTTTAGATCTGATCTCCGCATAATTTTCTTCAAGCTCTTTAAGTATACGAAACTTATTTTCTTTTTTATCCGCCAGTTCTCTTCTTTTTTCAATGGCGNNTTTTCGGATATCTCAAGATTGTTTTTATCCAAGACTGAAAGCTTATCCTCATATTGACCAGCGAGCAATGCATTATCAATGCTCAGCTGATTTAATCTGCTTTCTATGCTGTTTTTTATAGACGTCAGGCCATTTGCACTGCTTTTTTTATCAGAAAAATTGTTTATCAGCTTAATGTGAACGCCTTTGACTTCCTCAATTTTATTTTCCGAATCATCTATTGAAGAATATTTACCTTTATATTCTTCCTCCTTTGAACTTATCTCTTGTCTCAATTCTTCTGCTTGTTTCTTTATGGATTCAAGCATAGCTTTATTTTTTTCTAATTCAAGTATAGTATTTTCTTTTTGAATTCCCAGGCTATCTGTATCCCTATTAAGCTTTTTCAATGTAACATTAATAAATGATGTCTTTTCTGACAGCAGCCTTCCTTCACCTTGGTATTTTTCTTTGAGGTTCATCAAACCATATATCTCTTCATTTATGGTTTGAATTTTAGACTCAACCTCCTTGATCAACAGCTTAAGCGCATCCTTATCTTGATTATGCTTGCTTATCTCTGCCTCTTTGTCATCTTGTGATTTTCCCAATTGCTCTAATTCAACAATATAGTCTCTTTGCTTGTCCTTATTTTTTTCTATGCTATTTACTATTAAATTTATTTCCAGAGCCTTCAGCTCCTCCATAAGCTTAATATACTTCTTGGCTACCTCAGCCTGCTGGCCCAATGGCTCCAATTGATTGTTTATTTCATTTATGATATCTTCCAGCCGGACAATATTTTTTTCCGTTTGTTCAAGCTTCTTTTCTGATTCTGCCTTTCTGTGCTTATATTTAGTTATGCCCGCAGCTTCTTCAAAAATAATTCTTCTTCCATCAGATCTGTTGCTCAAAATATCATCTATTCTTCCTTGTCCTATAATGGAATAGCCCTCTTTTCCCATTCCTGTATCCATAAGCATTTCAACTATATCCTTAAGCCTGCATTGGGTTTTATTAATATAATATNNCGATACATCCTTCTGGTTATACTGATATCATTGAAATCCATGTCTATCTCTCTGCAGGAATTATCCAGTACAAGGGTTACTTCCGCAAAACCCGAAGCCTTCTTTTTATCGCTGCCTGCAAAGATAACATCTTCCATCTTGCTTCCCCTCAGAATCTTTACGCTTTGTTCACCGATTACCCACCTGATAGCATCCGCAATATTGCTTTTACCGCTTCCATTCGGCCCAACAATAGCGTTTATGCCTTCAGTCAAATTCAGCTGAATTCTATCTGAGAAGGATTTAAAACCATTGATCTCTAGTTCTTTAAGATACATATCAACACTCCGTTGCAGTAAAATTAATCTANNTGTAAACTCCTTCTCAAAGCAATCTTTTATCAGCTATCATAACAAGTAAAATTAATATCCTTATTCTAACATATGTTCTAATGGTTGAAAAGCTAAAGCCTATTGCAATTTTGCAACAGGCTTTAGCTTTTATAGCTCATAGGTTATCTCGGTTCTATAATAAACTTTATTGCTGTCCTATCTTCACCGTCAATTTGTATCTCAGAAAAGGCAGGTATTACAACCAGATCAATGCCGTTTGGTGCTACAAAGCCTCTAGTAATTGCAATTGCCTTAACTGCTTGATTTACAGCTCCTGCTCCAACGGCTTGAACCTCAGCTGTAGCTCTTTCTCTGAGCACTGCCGCCAAAGCGCCTGCAACAGATTTAGGTTGTGATTGAGCAGATACCTTTAGTACTTCCATAATCAGATACCCCCTGTAAATAAACATTGAAAATATTGCGATTGATTATATATTCTATATTTGGTTGATAATTCCTTCAAAATTTCAACCCATGATAGAAAGTATTTTTGGACAATATTACTGTTTTTTCGCCACTTATCGTCATTATGGAACCAATATCAAGACCGGTATCCTCTTTAAAGGTCACCGCTTTATGCCTATATAATTTTTTTACATATTCATAGTTTGCTCTTTTCTGACCCATAACTGTTGAAAGGTCTTTGGGATTACAAAAAATCTGTATCTGATCCATGGTATCTGCTTTAACGTGATTTAATAGATGAACAATCATATCTTTAAATATTTCCGCTTCTACAAGCTGTCGCATTGAAGGGTGATAGGGGCCTGCGACTACATTATCTCCCATTTTCAAATCATCCGTAGGCTGAAGTCCTATTCTGATAACCCTTATACCTGATTTTTCAAGATAAATGAGCATTTTTTTTGAAATATTTATTGCTTCTTCTAAAGTCAAAGGCTCATACGAGCCATGCTTATACATTTCTTCCATATAGGTATCCTTTATAACCAAAGCGGGATAAATTCTGGCTATATGGGGTTTCAATTCCACAATTTTTCTTGCAGTCTCTATAGCCTTGTACTCAGTGTCATACGGCAATCCAATCATCAATTGGGCGCCTACAACAAAGCCTTCTTTCTTCAATAACTTTATAGCATTTATGGCATCTTCAGCAGTATGGCCTCTTTTGGCCGTACTCAAAACTTCACTGTCCATAGATTGAATGCCAAGCTCTACTATATTCGCTCCATATTTTTTTAAATTATCAAGAATATCTTTATTAATATAGTCAGGTCTGGTGGAAAGCCTTATTGAATGAATCTTGCCTTCGTTGAGATATCTATTTGCCAAAGATAAGAATTTATCTTGATCGTCTCTCGGTATGGCGGTAAAGCTGCCGCCAAAAAAAGCTACTTCTATGATTGCTTTATCAGAGTCTATTGTTTTAAGGTATTTTTCAATGATCATCTCTGCATCCTTATCTGTCATATCATTTAATTGACCGGTAATCTTTTTCTGATTGCAGAAAATACAATCATGGGGGCATCCGCGGTGAGGTATAAAGATAGGGATTATATAATGCTTCTTACTCATTCTTTATACCCAGAGAACTCATCGCAGCCTTTGCTGCAGACTGCTGAGCATCCTTCTTACTCTTTCCTACCCCTTGGCCTACAGGCTTATCGTCCAAGTATAAAGCTATCTGAAACTCTTTAGAGTGATCCGGACCTTTTTCAGACAACAGCCTATATTCGATTGTCCCCAAATTATTCTTTTGTACATGTTCTTGAAGAAAGGATTTATAGTCATTGAAAATCCTATTTTTTATGGATGATTCTATAATATCTTTCATAAAGGATAGCACAAATACTTCAGCTCTTTGTATGCCTCCATCCAAATAAATTGCTGCTATTAAAGCTTCTACTGCATCAGCCAATATGGAAGCCCTTTTCCTGCCGCCGGTATTCTCTTCTCCCTTGCTAAGAAAGATATATTCACCTATCTTTATATTCCTTGCAGTAATAAAAAGAGATTTCTCGCATACGATATTTGCTCTTATTCTAGTCNNCTAGTCATTTGGCCTTCTGACATATCTTTTAAATTATTAAAAAGATAAAAGCTTATTATCATGGAGAGGACCGAATCTCCCAGGAATTCCAATCTCTCATTATACTGATAATTGCTGTCGTGGCTGTGTACATAAGAACTGTGTGTGAGAGCGGTATTTAAAAGCTTTATACT
>DPSW01000322.1 GCA_003527145.1 Clostridiaceae bacterium
TCTTATAAAACTATATTTGTCCATCTTTATAAGACCGGACAATTCGTCATTGGAAATACCTACAGTATAATTCTCATTCATATAATCTATAACCTTTTTAATATTTTCCTTAAGACTCAAATTTACATTGTGAGGTTTAGAAGGCAGATTGTGTTTTATTTGTCTTATTAGATAAGCAGCAATCAGTGAACTTAGATTTTCTACAATGAATTCATAACCTATCTGTTTATACTTTAGCTCCTCTAAAAACAAGCGAGTTAGCATGCTCATATCATGGCTCGCAACGAAGGACTCATTTGAGAAGGTAATATTAGAGGAATTATACAGTCCTCTGGCAATTTCGTTAATAAGACTATTCTCAATATATATACCACAAAGGCTGAACCCCTTATAATCTACGGCCATGCCATGCTCTTGCATTGGATTTATAGCAAAGAGCCTATTTTTTTTGCGATCCCATAGCCTATTGTCGATTATGGCTGAGGGCATATCAGCATAAGTGATTACAAACTCATAACCATCATGGAAATGGGTACCTCGAATAATATTTGCAGCTTTGGTAGTGAGGCAAACAGTTATCTTTTCGCTATAAAAGCTTTCCATAGACTTATGAGCATTATAAATACTATTAATAGGAATTAGGGCCGCTAGCTTTGCATCCTTTTCTAAGTCGACTGTCATCATAATTCACATCCAGTATGATAAATTACTTGATTATATTATAACAGACCTTTTATCCTTAGAGATTATTTGTTTTTGTAACTTTCAAGCAAGAATATGCAATAAGCTGAAAGCTTTATTGTAAATTATTCCTTATGATAGTAATAAGAGTATCGATACTAGCAGTAATTCCTTATTTTTATAAGCCAAGAGGAGTGAAGAAATGTATAAACACAGTAAATTCATAGCATCTCTGATTTCATTAGTGATGATTTTTTCTATTGTGGTATCATCTTTTTCTGTTGTTCATGCAAGCGCGCCAATCAAAAGATCTCCTGCTACTGTTATACCAAATAAAAAAACACCACCTACTATTGAGGCTCCTAATCCAATCCGTTCACGCCCTCTAAAATTGACAAACACTGAGGCACCTGCACAGGCTAAAGGAGTCAGCTACAAGCTCAAAGAAGGGGTGGAAAGGCTGCCATCAGACATAGACTATAATTTGGAGCAAATAAAAATTGATGAGTTTGCATCCTTTGATACAAGTACACAAGACCAAACCAAAGACCTAGGAAAAGTTAATGGCATCAAATACAGACCAGGCTCAAAATTTTTGGTATTACCAAAGNNGAATTATCTTCAGCCCCAAAATTGCAGAAAAATAAAATATATATAAATGAAAATGAAGGATTAGCTTATAGAGTATTGGAGGAAGGGAAAACTGATTCCAATGGCAATAGCCAATATGTAGTAGATAATCCAAACCTGACAGAAATTTTTGAATCCTATACCATACCCAAACAAGATATAGCGCTAACTACAGGAAATATAGCTTATATGGCTCCGGGTGTAGAATTAGACCCTGCAAGCGGCATGACCAAAGATTATTATGCAGCAGCAGGGGATAATGGCTACATCTCAGGCTATAAAAAAGAAGGAAATAAGCACATTTTGAATCTGACAGCAAACAAAATAATATTCCAATACCCTTCTAAAGAAGACAAGCAAAAGACAAAAGAGGAAAAGGAAAAAGCTGAGAAGGAGAAATTTGAAGGTGCTTGGTGGGATAAAGAAAAGGGCACTGATTTAAAGGGCTTTGAAGGCAAAGATGAATTGAGCGTAGAGGTAGCTATAAAAAAAGGGCAAATAGTAATAGAAGACCCCGTTTTTCATGCGGATTTCGACTTTCACTGGACCAGTTGGATGAAGGCTGATTTTTACTTTGAATCCAAGACTAAAGCAGACGTTACCTTTGTAGGGGATTTATCTATTGATAAAAGCATGGAAGCTTGTATATTCGGGTATGACATAAACTTAGGCTCAATAGGCGGGGAGGGAGACGGCAACAGAGCCTTTGTAGGAATATTTTTAGTCATGGGCGCTAATGGAAAAGTCCATGTGGAGGTGAGAACTACCACTACGGGCAGCGCAAGAGCCGGATACGAATATAAGGCATTGGGCTTTGGACTTCTTCCTTATAAAGTAGGACCTTATTGCAGATATAAACCTACCGGTTTTGATGCAGACTTTCAAATCGATGGAGAGCTTCATTTGGTAATGGCATGCGTTCCCCAAGTAGGTGTAATAATTTGGGGGCATAATATAGGTGCACTCCAAATCTGGGTAGGATATAAAGCTGATGCAAAGTTTGGCATCAGTGGAGGGGGTGGTTCTACTACGGATACTTCCTTAGCTAGCCATGCTTCTTTGGAGGCCAGCGGTTTTGCAAAGCTCTTGGGTATTTTATTTGACAAGGAATATGAAATCTTTAAGTTAGAATTTCCATTATATAGCGGAGAGTGGGTTGTCGGTGAAAAGGTAAACGCTGCAGGGGGAGATGGAATTGTGACTATTGCGGTGACTCCTAGTTTCCTTGTAAAAGCCGATGCCTATTACGATACTATAGAAGGGCAAATAGTCTTTGGCGAGGATAAACTGCCATTTGCCAATAGAGATTATCAAATAGAAATATGGAATTCAAGCCTGAAAGAATTAAAAACTACTATCCCCGGACATACAGATGCGGAAGGAAAATTCAATATAAATTCGAGAGGTTATTCATATAACATTTTACCCACTGATAAGGTTATTATTGATATAGAGCAATTTGAAATATATATAGATGACTCTGCAAAGAATTATTTTAAAGTCGGCGATAAGATATATGAGTTGACAGAAATCAAGAGCAAGGATGTTAAAGCAAGTGTTCCATTTACAAAAATAGACTTTAATGTAGATACAGTCAATGATCTCATAACCGGTACTGTTACGGGTAAATACGGTCAATTCAGCGGACCCATTGATATAAAAGTGGTAAATAAGAATTTTAGTGAAAAGAAATATAAGACAGCTGTAGTGGATGGGATATTCTCGCTGAAAGTGCCTATAGACCAAAATACTTGGAATGTATGGGCTGAGATAAACTGTGATGGTTTTATATTTCCAGATAATAAAGGTGTATGCAGAGAACCAAACTTGGGTGCATTGGAAATACATTTCTATAATGATTATACGCAGATAGAAAGCAATACAAATAGAGCGGAAATAGACGTAGAATTAAATATTCCAACACTAAATATTCCGGGGATGAGGCCTCCTAGCAAGCAGCAGGGTTCGATAATAGCAAATATAGATAAAGATGATGCAGGCAATAAGGTAATAAGACCGACAAAAGTATTTGGGACCATAACAAATAGTGGAGAAATGGGATCCGCACTTGTCCAGGGAGGCGATTATATAAGAGATTCTAGAATAAGCAACACTTCAGTAGAACCATATACAGGCAGCGTAAAGATAACATCCTTGCCTATAAAATCTGCTATGCTGGATATTATAAACAAAAAGGACCGTTCCAATTTGACTGATCCCATAGTGAATACCCCGGGATGGACAGCTGTAACTCAGGCAAAAAGGATAATAATGGAGGGTGANNAATTTGATAAGCCTGAGGTTTTGGCTTATGAAATAGAGATTGAGTATGAAGGACTGACCAAGACAGTGCGGTATAACCCATTTGTATTCCATTACGAACGAACGCTACAAAACATAGATGAATTTGCTCGTCAACCGTTGCAAAAAGACATAACCATAATAACAGAGGATAAAAAGGATGCAATAATAAACCCGGCAGATAGTTCGCTGAATAAATGGCAAGGCTCTTGGATTACAAATATCGGAGCAATGCAGCTGAAGCAGGAAGGCAACTTTATAAACGGTACTATCATTCAAAATGGCAAAGAATATGCTATAGAGGGCTCAATATCAAACGGGGTATTCAGAGGAAGCATACTGCTCCCTTCGGAATCCAGCATATTCGGTGATATAACATCCTTTGAAATGGATATGTCCAGTGATGGCAGGAGTATCAACTTCAAAAGCTTTGGCATGAATACGAAGCTAAAAGGCTTAAACGGAACAAAGGCTATAAAACAATAGAGATGAATGAGCAATAAAATTTACCCCCTTTTGCCACAAGCTACGGCTAAAGGGGGTAAAATATTGCTTCGCTTTGTCCTACAAGCTTAACCTATATTCTGTAGGAGAAAGGCCTGTTTTTTTCTTAAAAGTTGATGTAAAATGACTGTGGCTGGAAAAACCGCATGCCATGCTTATTTCGGTGATAGTGGATTTGCTTGACCTTAGCATCTTCTTTGCTTTTTCAA
>DPSW01000098.1 GCA_003527145.1 Clostridiaceae bacterium
CCTGACTCGCCCACTATGCCTAAGGTTTCTCCTTTTTTGATGGAAAAAGAAACATCGTCTACAGCATGAAGCAAACCATTAGGCACTGTAAAATATTTTTTCAAATTTTTAACTTCTAATAAATAACTCATAATGCCTCCTAGAAAAGTGAAAAATGACATTTATACAAATGATCTTCACCTTTTATCTCCGGTTCTATAGTTTTNNTGCACCTGGGATGAAAATGGCATCCACAAGGTAAATCTGCGGAATTGGGTATCAAGCCTTCAATAGGCACCAGTTTTTCTTCATCTATATCCAGCTTAGGTATAGAGTCAAATAACCCGCGAGTATAGGGATGTTTAGGGTATTTATATACTTCGTATACACTTCCTGTTTCCACTATCTCTCCTGCATACATAATTGCAACTCTATCGCAGGTTTCAGCAACTACTCCCAAATCATGGGTTATTAACAGCATGGACATATTATATTTATTGATCAGCTCTTTTATTATCTTGAGCACTTGAGCTTGAATAGTAACATCCAGAGCTGTAGTAGGCTCATCAGCTATCAATATTTCGGGATTGCACAAAAGCGACATAGCTATAACAACCCTTTGCTTCATTCCTCCCGAAAACTGATGGGGATAATCATTATATCTGTAACTTCTTACACCTACTGTTTCAAGAAATCCTACTGCAATCTTCTTTGCCTCATGCTTGCTTGCTTTTTTATGCTTTATCACTACTTCTTCAAGCTGCTCTCCTATTGTCATAATAGGATTTAGGGCTGTCATAGGATCCTGAAATATCATTGATATTCCATTGCCCCTCATTTCCTGATTCTCTTTATCTGTGTTGTATATTAAATTTTTGTTTTTAAATATGATTTCTCCATCCGTTATTACTCCGGGAGGATCGGGAACCAGTTGCATTATAGAAAGAGCTGTAGTAGTTTTGCCAGCACCTGTTTCTCCTACCAGACCCAAGCTTTCACCTTTTTTTAAATATAAGTCAATACCGTTTACAGCTTTTACTATCTCATTGTCAGTTATATAATGAACGTGAAGATTTTTTATTTCTAATAAATTTTCCTCCATAAACTGTCCCCCTTATTTAAGTTTTGGGTCTAGCGCATCTCTAAGACCATCACCAAAGAAATTAAAGGCCAACACTATTGTAATTATTGCTAACCCAGGGAATATTGCCAAATAGGGATTCGTTTCCAAATACATACTTCCTATCCTCAATACATTTCCCCACTCAGGTATATGAGGCTCAACACCTAGTCCCAAATAGCTCAAGCTGCTTGTGGACAATACTGCCGTACCAATCCCCATAGTAGCCCTCACTATTATGGGAGCTAACGAATTAGGTATAATATGTTTGACTATTATTAATATGNNATGAGCTGGATATGCTCATTACAGTTGCTCTTACAGTCCTTGCATACACAGCTATAGAGCCTACACTAAGCGCCATTACCAGATTAAAAGTGCTTGTCCCGAAAGAAGCTATTATAGCGATTGCTAACAAAATACTCGGAACAGCATATAATACATCCATAAACCTCATAATTGCATTATCTAATTTACCTCCATAATATCCTGACACAGCTCCAAGCATTCCCCCCATGAACATAGGCAGTACGGTTACCGCTATTCCTATAATAAGAGAAATTCGGGCTCCAAAAACTATCCTTGAGAAAGCACATCTGCCAAAGTTATCTGTTCCGAAAGGATATTTTATATTGGGTTTTTGAAGTATTGCGCTATAGTTATTTTCTACAGCTATAGAATAATCAAAGGTAAGATAACTGCATAATGATAATGAAATTAGAAACACAATTACAAAAACTCCTATTACAGACATATTATTTCTAAACAGCCTATTAACAATATCTATCCATTCCACCGCAGTTTCCTTATCTTTATGCCTATACTTGCTTATAAGCACTGAAGCCAAAAGCAAAGCAAATATATTTCCTGTAATAGAAGTAAGAATCAATATCACCACAATTGGTATAATTCTCTTATCTACATTTTTGCTATCTGAATATTTTCCTGCCATTATCATGCAAAACAGATAAAATAAAGCGTTTGCAAACAAAATACCCATTCCTATCATAAATGTGTCAGCTACATTATCCTTAAATAAATTCAGTGCGGAAACAAGCATTATGCAAATAGAAACCAAAAACATATATATTGATATGGTATACTCAATGGTTTTTTTCTTCTTAATAAGAGTAAAGCCTGCTATAGCTGAAAAAATATTGCCACTGAGTACAAACAATATCATCAGGTAACCTTTAATTCTTGTAGATTTTTTTATTTCGCTGCCTTCAATTATTTCTTTCTTCAAGGCAGCAGAAATTATAAATTGGATAATTCCTTCCGCTAAGTATATGAATGAAAATAGAAGCAGGCCTTGGTTTACTGTTTTATCGATTATATTGTAGCCATTAAAAAGCAATATAAAAAATAGTATCAGAGATGCTCCCCAAGCAAAATTAATAGTTGTATACTCTTGAAATCTATTTAATTTCCTGCTAGTAGTTCTCTTAACATATTCTTTGTTTCTTTCATGTTCATTAATGCTTTTATTTTTTTTGACCGTATTGCTCATTTACAACCACCCTCCCTAATAATTTTTCATTTTAGACTTAATGCGAGGGTCTAAAAATGCATAAAGCAAATCTACTATAAGATTAATTATGCTTATTACTATTGCTACATATACAACTCCAGCCAATACTACCGGTATATCAGGTATAAATTGCTTATCTACAATATAGCTTCCTATTCCATTTATATTAAATACCTTTTCCGTAACAGCCGCGCCTCCCATCATCCCTCCAAACTGAATACCAATAACCGTAATTATAGGAATCATAGCATTTCCTAATATATGCTTGATTATTACCCTGTTTTCGCTTAACCCTTTGGCTCTTGAAGTTAAAATATAGTCCTGAAATTTCACTTCAAGCATAGAGGAACGTGTCATTCTGGCAACAGTAGCAGACAGTCCTGTTCCAAGAACAATAGCCGGCATTATAAATGAAAGCCAATTAGAGGCTGAAAATGTTGCCGGAAGCCAATTTAGCTTAATTGAAAAGTTCAAAATCAATATCAATCCCAGCCAAAAATTTGGTATAGAAAGTCCAATAAGAGCTATTAGCATAAAAATGTAGTCAAAAGAGGAGTATTGGTTAATAGCAGAAATAATCCCCGAGGGTATTGCAATTATAATAGCTACAGCTAATGAGGCAAATGTTAGCTGTAAAGTTATAGGGAATTTTCTCATAATGGCTGTAAAAATATTTTCATTGCCTACATAGGATTTCCCTAAATCAAAGGTTATAAGACTTTTAAAGAAATTAAGCAGCTGCTCAAAATAGGATTTATCAAGGCCATAAGCTTTATTAAAGGCCATTATTTGCTCTTGAGTTGCTTCTTGCCCCAAAATATTTATGACAGGGTCCGATGGAGACATGTATAATATGGTAAATACTAAGAATGCAACACCAAATACAACAAATATCATCATAAGAAGTCTTTCGATTATATACTTTAAATATGGATTCCCATAAATAAGTATGAGCATATACATAAAAATCGAAGTTATAAAAGATATAGCAAAAAAAGCTTTGTTATCCAGAAGCTTATAGAATGTGTCATGAATTCCTGATGGATATATATTATTCTCTGATGACTGCTTATCCAATTCGTACTCAACCATTTCATTAAATCTTTTTTCTGTTATCTTTTTAACCTCATTCTCAAAAGCAGCTTCCTTCATATTTTTATTTAGGAATTCAAGCTTCTTTCTGTATGAAGAAGCAGCTTCATCATATAGCCTGTCTTTTTCACCGCAGTCCATAAGCTCCTTATATATTTTGTTTTTTAAATCACAATAAGCATTGTCTTTAGAAGTAAAAACATGTTTCATTAAAACTATCATAGCAGTAGGCAGTCCAAGTATTAGAAGTACTATAGAATAAACAGGCTTTCTAATCATCTTTTTATAATTTGTTACTATATTTTTAATAAAAGCTCCGTACAAAGCTTCTTTATTTATGTTGTTCAATTTAACACCACCTAGCATAATAATTTTTTAAAAAGTTCCATTGGATTAAGCTGGATATACTTTCATGTCTGGTTTGAAGACACTAACCAGAGGTAACAGATGCCTAAATACCGTATTAGCATAGATATGTAAGTGGCGTGCATACATAAGTCAAAACTGACCAAACAATGAGCCAAAGCCACCCGTATGTATAAAGCATACACTTCCATTGACTTTAGATTTTTTTATTAAGTCAAACATCCCTACTAAAACCTTGCTTGTATATATATTCTCAATAAAAACTCCTTCTTTTTTAGGAAAATCAAAAACCATTTCCTTGCTTTCATCAGTGTTTAAGCCCCATCCCATTCCCCTATAATCATCTACAAGATTACATACATTCTTTAGATTGTAATTAAACGGTATGTCCGTTATTGCTTCTATTTCCTTAATTATTTCCATGATATTTTCATTCAATATTTTATTCTCATATTCAACACTTATAATATTGATTTTAAACGGGCTTCCAAGAAGAGCATTTCCGTATATTAGTCCCGCAGCAACTCCGCCATTTGCTCCGGGAGCAAAAATTTCTTTGATTCCTATATTTAAATCCCAACATTGCTGCTGCAGTTCTATTATGGCATTAACGTATCCCATAGCTCCGTAACCTGTTGATGCTCCATTTTTTATTATGTATGGATTTTTTCCTTCATTTTTTAGCTTCATGTTTAACTCATCTACATATTTGCTTCTGTCTTCTTCAGTTACTTTGCCTATATAATGGGCATCGGAAGATATCAATTCATCAAGAAGCATATTTCCTTTTATATCTTCGGGCTTATCTCCATTAAAAATACTGATGCAGTCAAAATTCATTTTTCTACATGCGCATGCAGCAATAGTACATAAATTTGACTGTACAGGACCGGACACAAGTATTGTATCTGCCTTCTTATCCAATGCCTCTTGGAATATATATTCCAAGCATCTTATTTTATTTCCTCCAGGTCCTACACCTGTAAGATCATCCCTTTTTATATATATTTTTTTATAATTAAGTTCTTTTTCAAAGTTTGTGATTCTATGAACCGGAGTTGGAAAACATCCTATACTTACCTTTTTTACCGAATTAAGCTTAGCTCTTATATCTTTCATATTTCACCT
>DPSW01000052.1:0-152 GCA_003527145.1 Clostridiaceae bacterium
TTTTCATTAAGGAGCATAAAAAAAGCTATATCTTGATTTATGCTTTTATAGCAAACCTTATAAGCTTAATTGCCGGCGGTTATATTATATCAGTTTTGCCTGTTTAGGAGTGGAGGTCGCTGTATAGGGTTATGTTTTTAGGATATTTATTT
>DPSW01000052.1:186-6735 GCA_003527145.1 Clostridiaceae bacterium
AATTTTGGATTACATGATCGAAACCTGTGCAATTATTGCTTTCATCGAAGAGCGAATAAAGCAAAAGCTTGAATTTGCGGAACTTGAGAAAACCTTGAATTTTTCTTATCGTCACATCAGAGAAATATTCAAGAAAAAAACCAATATCACTTTATCCCATTACATCGTGGCTCGAAAGATTGCAAACTGTGCATTCGAAATCGCATCAACTAAAAAAAGCCTGACAGAGATAGCTTCTGAATATGGCTTTGACAGTTATGACACATTTACTCGAGCTTTCAAGCGTCAAATAGGCATAAGACCGTCGGAATTTAAAAATTCAAGTTTTATATGCGGAAGAAAGTGTATTTGTACAGGCATATATGCTCCTGCTATTTTAAATCTTGATAATTCAAAGCTTGCCCTCCCAATTTTATCGGAGGTTGATATTGTGAATAAAACTTTAAAAACACAAAACAGCTGCATTCTTTATGGTGTGCCTAAAGTGTATTATGGGCGCAATTATGATGGCGACTGGCAATGCACTCCATTTCCTATGTGTTTGCAGGCCGTTTTGAATTATATGGGGCAAAATGTCCATTACTCGTATATTATGGCGGCTTCCGGTGCATCTTTCCGCTTAAGATGGAAGGAAAGCGGCTGGGATTTAGCCGCTGTAGACATACGAAACATTTACGAAAATCCCGTAATGCCTTTTATACTCTCATTTAAGGCAGTAGGACGAAAGTTTAAAATTTTAGAAAAGGGTACCAGCTCAAAGGACGACTTTATAAGCCTTATTAAATCAGAAATAGACGGAGGACGGCCGATAATTGCACTCGGTGTTGTCGGCCCACCAGAGGCAAGCATTGTTACGGGCTATAAAGACAACGGAGAAGCCCTATTAGGCTGGAGCTTATTTCAGGACAATATGGAATTTGCAAAAGGTCTTACCTTTGATGAGTCGGGTTATTTTATATGCAGCAATTGGTGGGAAAATACTGAGGCGATTATGTCAATAGGAGAGGAAGCCGGTGCGATGGTACCGGTAAAAGAACTGCTTGAAAATGCTCTTTATCTGCTTACTGCTGAAACAATTGATGTATACAACGGTAAATACTGTTCATACTTAGGAGGACAAAAAGCATATTCTGCATGGGCAGATGCAATGTCTGATGATGGAAACTTTTCTAAAAGCACACAATTATCCTTGCTCATAGAGAGAAATATGTGTTTTGTTGATGCTACAGTTATGGTTGGTGAAGGCCGCTTCTATGCTGCTGAATATATAGACCAGCTTGGGGAGGAAAACCCCGGAATCTCAAAGGAATGCAAGAAGTGTGCAGAATACTTCAGGGCTGCAGCCGACTGCATTACCAAAATGCAAGCTCTGATAAAAGGTGATTGTGGTGAAGAAGCTGCTCGAAAACTTGCTGATAAGGAAACCAGAACTCAAATCGTTTCTTTGATAAAAGAAGCACAGCTGCATGAAGCAAAAGCGAGTGATGCGTTAAAAACTATCATCGCCAAGATGTAATATATAAAGCGATGATTTTAATGTAAATGGAGATGAGAAGAAAACATCTTAATGATGGGGCTGTGCATAACAGTCCCATTTGCGGCTCTTTTATCAGCCAGCACAACAGATTAATTGAAGGTCTTGCTTTCAAGATTTGATAACCATATAATGGTATTAGTTAATGCATTCTTGATGGACGAGGAGAAGCCGGATCACCGTCTTTTTTGGTTCGATAAATAACGGGAACGATGAATCTATACACTCTATAATTAATTTGGAAGGAAGGCTATTGATGGAATGGATTGAACGGCTTAATGAAGTGATCAGTTATATAGAAGAGCATCTGGATGACGAAATAAGTAATGAAGCAATAGGAAAGATTGTTGTGTGCCCTGTCGGATCATTTCAAAGGACATTTTCCTTGATGACAGGTATTACGCTTTCAGAATATATACGAAGAAGGAGACTGACAAAGGCAGCTTTTGAATTGCAGTCTACAGATTGTAAAGTAATTGATATCGCAGTTAAGTACGGGTATGAGTCATCAGATGCTTTTTGCGTTGCCTTTAAAAAAATGCATGGCATTACACCCATAGCTGCAAGACAACAAAATATTAAGCTGAAATCCTATCCTTGCCTTGCCTTTGAACTCAGAATAAAAGGAGATGTAGAAATGAATTATCGTGTTGTAGAAAGAGAAGACTTTAGAGTCGCTGGAAAAATTGTAACTTCATCGTTGGAAAACAACATAATACCGGAGTTTTGGGATCAGTGCAAAAAAGATGGTACTGTTGACAGATTGCTTGAAATAGGTGTGAACTCCAGTACTCTCGGTATGTGTTTCGGCTACAATGATGAAGGCATAAACGACTACATGGTTGGTATCGAAACAAGCAATGAGGGTATAGAGGGTATGAAATATGTTGTAGTTCCTAAGTCTACTTGGTTAGTCTTTGAATCCATAGGACCGGTAAGTCCAACGCTTGAAAATACTTGGGGCAGAATATATGGAGAATTCTTGCCTCAAAGCATTTATAAGCAGGCAGCGCTGCCTACAATGGAAAAATATTTTGGCAGTGATGTAGATGCTGATGATTACCGTGTTGAAGTCTGGATTCCTGTAGTTAAAGAGTAAGTGCCTGTTGATGAGTGTAACGCGAGAAGCGAATCATTGGAGGACAAGTAGTGTGTTGCCGCGCGTCCATGCCTGAGTATGACAGGCATGGACTATGTGGTTTTACCTCATATCGGTAGAATGACGAAGAAAAGGCGGGAGGAAAACATGGATAGGAAGGACATCAGCTGAGATTGTTTAGCCATGCCATAGCAAGGGAAATAAATATACCTAACAAAGGAAGCGATAACTATGGAGAAAACAGCAAACGAAATCCAAAAAGAAAGGATTAAAGAAATCGAGGAGAAGGCTTCTCAATTACTAGAAAAGTGCGAGACTGTAACACTTGCCTCTATTAATGAAAATGGATACCCGCGCATATGCGCTGTAACGAAAATCAGAAATAATGGTTTTTCCGAAATCTATTTTATGACATCAAAAAGATCTCACCTAAATGGGAAGGCCACTCATTTTGAAAATAATACTAAAGCCAGTGTTTGCTATTATATTGGTGGTGACAGTGTCACACTGATCGGCGATGTTGAAATAGTAACGGATATGGATGAGAAAAGAAAATTCGATAATGATTGCGATAGAAATTTCTTTAAGAAAGGGATTGAAGACCCAAAATGCTATTTATTAAGATTTCGAACTAATGAGGCAACATTTTGGATTGAAGGCAAATTTAGAACCTGTAAATATAAAACTAAATGATACATATTATGAGCAGCGGCATTAATAAACCATATGCATTCGAAGATATCTAAAGCTATGGCAGCGGAAATACTTTTTGTAGAAGATAATAAAGCAATTTCAGGAGGCGCCTTTTTTGAAGGATTTTGAGTTGGAGGTGGGCAAATGGATATAGTGCTAAAAACAAGAACAAAGGAACATGTCGTGACTTTTTGGAACAAGACTCAAGATGAAGAAATAAAAAGATTATTTCCCTTTAGTGTTGAATCCTTAGAAAAAGCATTGGTATTATTTGAGGAATCTATGAAAGAAGATGCCTTGAGCTACGGGAAAGTAATATATTTCGAAGGGAAATATGTTGGGGATATTTGGTGCTATAGCATAGATGAAAGTGATGAAAAAATGGCTATGCTAAGTGTTGTCATCTTTGAAAAGGAACTGTGGGGTAAAGGGATAGCAACAGAAGCAGCCGAAGCTTTTATTAATGAAGTATTTAATAAGTATGATATAGGAAAAATCGGAGCATTTACATACTCCGATAATCATGGATCAATAGGTCTGTTAAAAAAGATTGGATTTTCTGAGATTGAAACATTTGTTGAAGACGGCGTCGAATCAAAATATTTTGAGGCTTCTATAGACCGCTTCAGAGGCGTTGCGGACAAAAAAATATAGAGGATAGAAAAATAGTAACCTTTTGGGGGGATATTATATGTTGGGACATTTAGGATTTTCATATGTAGGTCTGATATATTTGCTCATGTTATTTATCCCAAATATCATTTGGAGTAAGAATAAGCCGATAGATTACAGCGGCGCCTCAGAAAACAAAATATTATTATTGTTTGAACGTGCAGGACAGGTATGCTGTACTTGCAGTGCATTGATTTTTATTGATTTCAATATTGCTCCGTTTTCAGCATGGAGCTTGTGGCTGGCCGCATCATTTTTTCTGATGGTCATTTACGAGGTTTGTTGGATCAGATATTTTACTGGTGAACACACAGAAGAAAATTTTTATCGCAGCTTTTATGGAATTCCGGTACCTCTTGCAAGTCTGCCTGTTGCGGCTTTCTTATTGCTGGGCATTTACGGCAAGGTTATTTGGATGATTGCATCTGCCGTCATAATAGGCATAGGGCATATAGGAATACATATTCAGCATTTAAAAGCGTTAAAGTGAGAATAGAGGAGAAGCAATGGATATATTCATTGAGACGGAGCGGCTTATATTAAGGCAATTCAAAGAGACGGACGCAGAAGCATTATCCTTGATATGCAATCAAAAATATATTTTAAAATGGATGCCTGACTGGGAAGGAAACGTAGAAGAAAGAAGAGAATGGATAAGGTGGATTGAAAGCTTATATACAAAAGCAAATAAAGAAACCGCAAGAATAATGCTTGCGGTTGCCTTGAAAGAAAGCAAAGAATTGATAGGTATGATAGGGATAGGGAATAAGGAAGAAGTCGACAATGAAATAGAAATCGCTTATTTTATTTCCGAAGACTATTGCAACAAGGGCTATATGACCGAAGCGGCAAGGGCAATGGTTCAGTGGACCTTCAACACTTTAGACTTAGAATATCTTATTGCAATTGTTGAAATCGATAATTTTCCATCTCAGAGGATAGTTGAAAAATGCAGATTTATAAAACTCGGCACTAAGAAAATCTTAAATTCTGGCGAAACAGAGGAAAAGCCATTTTATTATTATCGCTTATATAATAATGTCAGGGGAACAAAACCATGTATCGATGATGCGGGTTTTGTTATAGAAAAGAAGAAATAAAGCATAAGGAGAAGGAATAGCATGGATAATAAGAGAGCCTTATGGAACTCACAGCAAAAATTATTAAGGGACATAATATTGAAGCCGGATAGGTTTGATGAAGCCATTAAGCTGTGTCTGGAACAGCATTCAATGGTTCATTCTTCAGAAATGTCTCGAATAAGTGCGGTAACGTTTGAGGATGAATTGTGGGAAGGACTGGATGAGTTTTCATTTCGTACTATGCCGACTGTAAAAGATGAGACTGTTGCCTGGAGCTTATGGCATTTAACCAGGATTGAAGATATCACGATGAATATTCTGGTGGCTGATGAAACTCAAATTATCAATACAGATAATTGGATTGAAAGAATGAATGTAAATGTTCTCGATACCGGCAATGCTATGACAGACGAGGAAATTATCGATTTAAGCTCAAATATCGATATGCAAGAATTACGCAATTACAGGATAGCTGTAGGGAGGAAAACTCGTGATATTATTCAACAATTTCAGCCTGCGGATCTAAAGCGTAAAATGGAACCAAAGAGGCTGCAGCGGATTTTAGATGAAGGAGCAGTTTTAAATGTTGACGGCGCCAAATGGCTGATAGATTTCTGGGGCAGGAAGAATGTAGCGGGAATATTACTAATGCCTGTAACTCGCCACAATTTAGTGCATATTAACGAATCGATGAATATTAAAAAGAAATGCTCCAAAATATAATCAAGCAAATCCGGAGCATCCTATGACAGCTTTTGATGATGTAAATTATTGTTTGGCAGTAAAGGAATAGACACACATATAGGAAACTTAGGAGCAAGCTTATTTGTTCTCCAATATTATTATTTTTGTTAATATAGTTGCATTTCATTAAGAGAGAGAATATAATAACAATATCCCCCCCATGGGGGATATTGTTATTATGGGGGCAGATATGATATGGAGAATAAATCGGTCTTTTTCAAAGGATTCGACAAAAAAAGTTGTATAACCATAATGGCTTTAGCTTTTCCGGCAATGGTTGAAAATATCTTGCAGGTTTTGATCGGCGTTGCGGATACATACTTTGTAGGGAAAATCGGAACTGAAGCTATAGCCGGGGTTGGAGTCACAAATTTAATCATGAATATTTACATTGCTTTTTTTCTGGCTCTGGGAGTAGGCACTACTGCTATTGTATCGAGAAATATTGGCGCAGGTAACATTGAAGATGCTAATAATGCAGTGAAGCAGTCATTTATANNCTCATATTTTCTAAAAATATATTGCTTTTTCTGGGCGCAGAAAAAAGAGTACTGGAGTATGCCCTGCCCTATTTTTTCTCTGTCGCTGTTCCGTCCGTATTTTTGTGCCTTATGATGGTTTTGTCCAGTGCATTAAGAGGCTCCGGAGATACTAAAACACCAATGCAAATATCAATCGTTATGAACATAACTAATATAGTACTTGATTATATATTGATTTTTGGT
>DPSW01000265.1 GCA_003527145.1 Clostridiaceae bacterium
CGGCTAAAATATGCGCTTTTATATTTATTTCAACGCCTAGATCCTTTGTAACAGGCACTGAAACTATTTCTTTGGTTCCCCGGTGTATTGCTTTGCCTCCTATAGTCAAAAGACTCATTTAAATTCCTCCCCGCGCTTCATAATCCACTACGGCTGCTTGATAGCCGAATGCAGACCAAAAGGCATCCTTTTGAAGAATTTCTTCTAAAATCTTATTGGATTTTTCCAATTCGCCTTTAAGATAATAATAGTTTGCAAGCCCTCAGCCTTGAGTGGCCATTTCTAAATCCGGGAATTCCGCTCCTTCAAAGTCGATAAGCTCATCCGGCTTTATTAATCCTTTATACATTAAAACTCTACGCTTGTAGGATAGATTTTCTCCCGGATCCGTATCCTCTGTAACCAGATACAAAAGCTCGTCTGCTTCCCCTTGCTTTCCCAATCTCATAAGCGTCATCCAATACCAATCTACTATAGCTACTATCAATTCATCAGAATGAGTCATTTCAAGGCATTTCTTATATGCGACTTCAGCTCTCTCAAAGTCTCGTATCAGGTAATAGGCGAGACCCAAATGATACCATGTATCCCAGTTGGTTGGGTCAAGCCTTGAAGACAGCTCCAGATCAGCTGCAGCCTCATGAAACATCCTTACGGATATGAATATATGTCCTCTGTGCCTTAGTGTCAGCGCATGAAAAGGATTAATGCTAAGTGCCATAGAATAAGCTTCTATTGCCTCTCTGAAAAGCATTTGTTTTGACAAAGCTAAGCCTTTTTGCATCCAAAGCTCTACGCTTTTGGGATCTTCCTTAATTTTTCCTTCCATCTCCAATACTTCGGCGGAGAGGGGCAAATCAGATCTTTTCAGTAAAATCTGGGTTTCCTTGTCTGCTCTATCCTTTGTCACTGACAAATGTGCAAACTTCGCCATTTCAAATTCCTCCTAAGCTTTATTTCCAAACGCTTTGTATTACCCTTCTAAAGTTTCCTCCCAGGAATTTTTCTATATCGCTTTCTTTATAGCCCCTTACCTTCATAGCTTCTACCACATTTTTAACCTCACCGGCTCCTTTAAACCCGATTGCCTGTCTTACTGAAGGGTGAACTCCTACCTTCGCATTGTATTCTCCTACTACGGCAGGATAAAGAGTAGCCTGCTCAGTGGTGCCTGAAGCATCTTCTCCGTCATCTATGGTACAATCTCCTCCGAAACCTACATGATCGATTCCCACAAGCTTAACGGCATAGTCTACATGATCTAAATAATCATCCATTGAAGGCTGCTTCCCCTTTTCCTTCTTCCAGCATAGAGGACCCCAAGGAGACAAACCAATAACTCCGCCCTTTTTCGCAAGCAGGATTATTTCTTCATCTGTTCTGTTTCTCGGAGATTCGGTCATGCTTCTGATGCATGCATGCGAAAAAACTACCGGCTGCTTGCTTGCCTCTATGGCAGCTAAGGCTGTCAATTTGCTGCAATGAGATAAGTCCACAATCATCCCTAGCTTGTTCATTTCCTCAATAAGCCTTGCTCCAAAATCTGTCAGGCCTCTATCTATAGTTTCCGTGCATCCGGTACCGATGTAATTCGCTTTGTTGTATGTAAGCTGTACCACTCTTACACCTAATTCATATAATGCCCTAAGATTATCTAGAGAGTTTTCAATAGGATGAGGATCTTGGAAGGCTAATATTATTGATCTTTTACCTGCTTCAGCTCCCTCCTCAATATCCCTAAGAGTTCTTGCAACTTGTATTTTTTTCTCCTCAATATCCGTAAGATTATAAATATTGCCTATAGCTTTTATTGTCTCGGTAAAGCCTTCACCTGACTTAGGCAAGGTAAGAAAGAAAGCATCCAAGCCTGAATCGGCTACTTTTGAGGAGCAGCCTTTAAAATCACCTTCAACAAAAGCACAGCCATCGATAACCAAACAATTATTTATCATTTCATTACACTCCCCTTTTATATTTACAAGCTTTTATATGTAATTAAGCAATTAACATGCCAACATTCTAAATTTTTAGAATTTGTGGCTATTTACAATATTGAGACAACTCTTTTTATATTTTTATACTCCTATAAATCAGTTGTATTATGTCGATGCTTATGTCAAATTTGTAAACATGCGTTGCATATGTAAACGACATAGCTCGACATAATACGCTATTTTATCCCCCTGCTATAGGGTGAATTATGTTAATATCATCGCCATCTCTAATTCGTGTTTCTTCGTATTTTCCCTTGGGTACCAGCTCACCGTTAACCTTTACCATCAAGGTAGGAAAGCTGTATTTCAAATCCTTTATGAGGCTCTTAAGAGTCATGCCTTCATAAAAATCCATATTTCTATGGTTGACCCTTATCATTTATACCACTCCAAATTAATGCTTCTCGATAAGCCTGATAACTTCAGGAAAATCCATGCCAAGCTTTTCCATTAATTCTACAGAAGGAATTCCCTTTTCCGTCCATCCCCTTCGCTTATATACAGCATCAACAAGCTTTTCATACTGTTCATATTTATATTTCCTCAATGCTTCTATTTTTTCCGCTGTACTCATCTCTTCAGGTTTTAGCCCCAGAATATTTTCCAACTGCTTGTCATACCTTTCTTCCCTGGATAGATATTCTTCCTCTGTAACAGGTCCCATGGAACGATACGGAGGTATATCGTGTTCTCTGGTTCCAAATCCCATCTTAAGGTTAAATACCCTTTGGAAATTATACACACGTTCTGATTGCAGGAGCATCTCTTTTTTATCTATGTTTTTTCCCGTAACGCTATTAAAAAGTTGAACATAATTTTCAACATGCTCAGGAACCTTTGCCGGCTCATCGGTCATGTGATTGTCGACAGGCTCCACATCATTCCAAGGCAGCTTGCATAGGCCGTTCAAGCCAAACCAAGTTCTGAATATAGGAAAATAGTGAAGAGCTTCAGCCTTATCCTCAAAGGTAGGTATCTGATTGTTGACCATATCCATGAATATAAGCCAGGCTTCATCATGCTGAGGACCTTTATTGGCTAATGCATACCCTCCCTGCTGTGCCAATGATTCTTTAGACACATATTGAGAATATTCCAAGCCCTTCACTTCCATGCCTATATCGTTTAAAAATTTCGGATCGGCTCCGTAGCTCTCAGTTAAAAGCTTCTTAATACGCCTGATTCCTTGACCTGCAATCTTACCAAAGCCCTTACCCTTTGCCATTTGATGAAGAACTTCCATGGCAGCATCTCCATTGCCGAAATTTAATTCAATACCTCCGGTTATATCTTTGTTTATTATGTTGTTTTCATAGCACTCCATCAAAAATGCCATAGTAGTGCCAAAAGATATAGTGTCAATACCATAAGTGTCACAATAGAAATTACACTCCATAATATAATCCGGATCAAATATTCCGCAATTGCTTCCTACTCCTCCTACTGTCTCATATTCCGGTCCGTCAACTACAACCTTGTGGCCTTTATAGGGTCCTGTCTTTAGTTCATAATCTTGAGCTGCCTTGGCACAAGCCATAGAACATCCGTGCCAGCAGCCGTCCGGGGAGCCTTGTACCACTTTTTTCACCAAGACCTTGGAATCTATTTTCCGGGAATCTTTATGGGAGCCGTATTTAAAATTATGAACAGGCAGAAGATCATAATCATCCATTATCTCTACCAAGTGGGCAGTGCCTATTTCTCTCATCCTGCACTGATCCTTGTCAAGCTCCTTTATTTCCCTGTGAAGCTTCAGGCCCAGTTCTTTTATCTTTTCGACATCTGCAGGATTGTTGCTGTCACCCTTCACCCCTTTGTATCTCACTACAACTGCCTTGATTTTTTTATTTCTGAATACCGTTCCTATTCCGCCTCTGCCTGCTTGTTTAAGTCTTTGGACTTTTTTTCTTTTGTCATAAAAGCTGAAATTCAATACTCCCAGCAAGGTATGCTCTGCTGCTTCCCCTGCGCTTACTATAGATATGTTCCTCTTATCCTCTTCAGATTCTGCAAATATTTCTGTCAGTTCTTCTGCAAGTATATGACTGTTCAGCGACTCCAAAGGAGCTTCGTAAATTTCAACGACCCCCTTGTTTCCATCTATAAGAATAACAATATCCTTTTCAGCCTTGCCTTGAATCTCAAGAGCATCCCAGCCTGAAAACTTCATGAGGGGTCCAAAATGCCCTCCCACATTGCTGTCTATAACTGAGCCTGTTGTGGGGGAGAGACTGACTACCAGAGACTTTCCCGCACCCGGATATTGGGTAATGCCGCCTATAGGACCCGGTGATATTACTATTTCATTTTCCGGGTCATCCCATTTGGTAGTGCTTTTTACTGCATTCCACAGATACCAAAGCCCGAAGCCCTTGCCTCCAATAAATTTCTCTTTTATTTCTTCGGGAACTTCCTTAGCCTCTATAATATTGTCCGATACATTGATATATAAGGTTTTATTTGCGTAGCCTCTTTGTATCTCTCCAGGGGTGTATTCATATCTTTTTAACAGCTTGTGAGCCTCTTTAATTTTTTCAACGTTGTCTTTTACACCTGTTACATTCATCCTCTAACCTTCCTCCTGTTCATAATTCATAAATATATTTTCCTAATCTATATTTTTCAATTCGATTGCCTTTGTGGGACATTGCTTGGCGCATTGACCACAAGCAATGCATTTGAAAGGCTCTAAAAACTCCTTATGTATTCTCATGGAGAGGGTAGGACAGAATCCGACACACATAAGGCAGCCTACGCACTTTTCCTTGTCAATCATTACAACACCATTCTTCGCCCTGTATATGGCCAGTTCGGGGCATATTCCTATACATTCCCCGCATTGACTGCATACATTTATTACTTCGCCCTTTTCTCCCGGCTCATCATATATTTTTATTGAGGATTTTTCTCTGTCACCGGATTTAAAAAAGGTTTGGNNGTTTCCTCGCATATGTGGCATTGTATGCATAACGTTTCATCTTTTTGTAGAAATTTCATAACATTCACCTCATCATTAATTTGTTTATGGCTTTAAGCTGTTAAGCATCAATGGGCTCCCTTTTTTATTGCTTTTTTAAAACTTTTCCTGCTCTGATTCCTGTACAGCCTTTCTTATCAAGGACTAGCTGACCATTAACTACTAC